>CBFGPU010000615.1:0-2669 GCA_965650715.1 uncultured Haloferula sp.
ACCCAAGCGAAGTGCGGGGACTACCAAGGTTGTTCCATTCCAGATCTGGAAGCGGAAGGCGCTTGATGAAGCGATCCTGCTTCTGGAAGAGGCGGCGCGCTTGCCAGACTACCAGCCGTATCGCCGCGAGCTTCTTGCCAAACGATTAGCGATCTTTCCTCCGGGCGACGACGTGCTGGGGCGGAAACTTGCCCGGGATTATTTTTTCGATCTTCAGATCGGGGGTCTCCGAATCCACTCTGAAATGGCGCAAGCTGTTTCGGTTCGTGCTTACGAGTTGGCGATGGCGGGAGACTCGGCGGGATTTCAGCGGCTGGTGAATGCCTGGGAAGTCTTCTGTCGCCGATCCCTGGAGGCGGAGCCGGTGACTTGGATGGAGCCGTTCTTTACCGGCCATTCACTGAGGATCGCTGCCGAGCATCTCGCGGCCGCTGCGAAAGATCTGGGCCTGCAGGAAGAAGAGGCCCGTTACGCGCGGATTCAACAGACCTTCGAGGAGCGGGGAGCGGCGGTAAAAGCCACGTATAAGAACGACTGGGACCGCAAGCGTGGGGGAATGGAGAGGTGGCAGTTTGTCAATCGATTCAACAGCGTGGCCAATCCACCGCCGATCCCGGACGTGGATCTGAGCGCGGCGTGCCGGGCCGAGCATGCGATGCTAGCGCGATTGCTCTCGGCGGCAGTGTGGTTGTTGTTCCTCGTGGCAGCAACGATGGCAGCACTGGTGCGATTCCGGCATGGGAAGCAGGCGAGACGCGTCTCCGGCAGCTTGGCCCGGGTGATGACTTGGAAAGATCACGCGTGGATCATGTGCGCGGGAGTGTTGGCGCCGTTTGCGGTGTTCCAACTTGTCGAACAGTTCACGGCTTCCAGCGGGAGGAACTACGTTCTCGGGGTGGCCGGAGCGAGCGACTATCTGCGGACGACAGCGGCCGCCATCGTGATGGCGAGTGGAGCCTTTATCGCGGCGGGAAGGTGCCTGGGCAAACGCTTGGGGTTTCGTGGCTGGAGGAGGCCGATGATTCCGGCGCTGATCGTATGTGGCTTTGGGATCATCGCGTGGATCGCGGGATGTGTCGCCGGAGGCATGGGGTATGAGATCCCGATTGACGTGGATGAATGGCCGCAAGGGGGATTGGTTTTGACGGGGGCCTTGGCGTGCGTTGCGGCGATCTCGACTGCATTCGTGAACCGGGATGCGGCGGTGCGGTGGCTCACTTGCTGCCGCGCGGTCGTGCTAGCCTATATCTTCGCGATGCTGGTAATGGCCGCGACGGTCCCGTGCCAGCATGGGATCGAGAGGTATTGGACGAGCCGGAACCATATGAAGATTGATCCCTCGTTGCCCGCCATCGACCCTTATGACTATCAGGTGGCAGGATTGATACGGGCGGAGATGTTAGAGATATTGAATGGGGCTGAGTGATGGCGATGGTTGTGGCCGCCATCTTGCGCAACCTCTTCGAGGTAGATCTCGGGGGCGGATCACCCGGGGTAGCCGCCTGCGTCGGCAACCCCGGGCTTTGGGACGCAGCCCCTTTTGGGGCAGGAGGGCCGATACGAGGCGGAAGAGTTGCTCGACATCATGGAGGAGACGCGGCGAGTCTGCAGGTATGAAGATCCGGGGCATCCATCACGTGGCGATCATTGCTTCCGACTATGCGCGGTCGAAGGTCTTCTATACGGAGGTGCTGGGGTTGCGGGTGATCGCGGAGACTTACCGGGAAGTACGAGATTCGTACAAGTTGGACCTGGGGCTGCCGGACGGGACGCAGATCGAGTTATTCTCGTTTCCGGGAGCGCCGAAGAGGGCTTCGTATCCGGAGGCGCAGGGGTTACGGCACCTGGCGTTCGCGACGGGGGATTTGGACGGGGCGGTGCGGTGGCTGTTAGAGCGAGGGGTGGCGGTAGAGGCGGTGCGGGTGGATGAATTGACGGGGAAGCGGTTCACGTTTTTTGCGGATCCGGACGGGCTGCCGCTGGAGTTGTACGAGGGGTAAGCGGAGCTGTTAGGTCGCTTCGAAAGCTGCGAAGAATCGCAGCAGTCCCAAGGCGGCTGCGCCGCGGTCACCCGTTCAGCTTCGCCAGCGCCTTCGGGAGGAAGACCCCGTCCTTCCGGATCACCTTGCCGTCGAACTTGATCTCGCCGCCGCCGTAGTCCTTGCGCTGGATGTTCACCATGTCCCAGTGAACCTGCGAGCGGTTGCCGTTGTCCGCCTCCTCATACGCCTGCCCCGGCGTGAAGTGGAAGGAGCCGCCGATCTTCTCGTCGAAGAGAATATCGCGCATCGGGTGCTTGATGGCCGCGTTGTAGCCGAGGGCGAACTCGCCGATGTAGCGGGCGCCGGGATCGCTATCGAGGATCTTGTTGATCTCCTTGTTCTTCCCGGGGGATTCGGCTTTCACGACCTTGCCCTTCTCGAAGGTGAGCTTGATCGAGTCGAAGGGGATGCCCTGGTAGATGGTCGGGGCATTGTAGGAGATCACGCCTTCCACGGAGTCCTTCACCGGGGCGGTGAAGACCTCGCCGTCCGGGATGTTGTGTTCGCCGGCGCAGACGATCGCGGGGATGTCCTTGATCGAGAATTTCAAGTCGGTGCCGGGGCCGGTGATGTGGACTTCATCGGTCTGGTCCATCAGCTTCTTCAGCGCGGTGGCGGCGGGGACGA
>CBFGPU010000616.1:0-2667 GCA_965650715.1 uncultured Haloferula sp.
GCCTCAGGCTTCTCGTACTGGAGTTTCTCCCCCTGCACCTGCGCCGTGCTCGAATGCAACACGATCCGCCCGCCGCCGAGCTGCACCGGCGCCGCATAAACCTTCGTCACGAAATCCCCCTCCGGATACTCCTCATGACACGTTGCGCAGCGCGAGAGCCTCCCCCTCTCCGCGATCTTGGATGCCGCACCATCCACGGTGAAATACTCCCAGTCCCCGCCCTCCGGATAGTAGCCGTTCTCCCGCTTCAGCATCCCCGTGAACAGCCGCGTGGTCCCATCCTTCTTCCCGAGCTTCTCCTTCAAGATCAAGCTACCCTCGGGGAACTTCCCCCAGGGATCGAAGACCTGAAGCGCCGCCGCGGCATTCGCATGGATCAGGAACCTCGCTCCCTTGTGAGGTCCCTCATCCGGCAGCGGGGCGACACGGCATAGACGCGCCACCCGCGCCTCCATGTCCACCGGCTGAGGCGTCAGACACTCCAGCTTCGCCCGCTCTTTCACGAAGAGCAGCAGTTCCCCGTCGGTGGGCACCGCATGGAGCGGCAGGGCAAGTGCGAGGAACAGCATCTTCATGCGTCATCCTTGCTCGCAATCCCCCGCCGGTCCGTCAAGCCCTTGTAAATTCCGCGAACCGTCGGAAATTTCCATCCCGAGAGACAAGTCCGCCCGCCTTGGCTCGCTTCCCTGCATGACCATGAAAACGATCACACCGATTCCCGCCGCCGTGCTGTGCAGTGCCACCCTGGCCCTCTCAGCGAACGCCCAAGAAGCCCAGCCGGAGAAACCCCAGCCTCCACCGGAAATGAAGGAGTTGCTTGAGAGGGAACCCGTCCCCGATCCTCGCACGCATTCCGATCACGAGCGCACGCCGGAAACCGAATCCGAGCGCATGCAGCGCGGGATGCTCGATCGCATGCGCCGCGACCTGATGATGCCCAACGCAGGACTCCAGGAGGCACGCCAATCACCCTGGCTCATCGGCATCTCCGTCGCCCCCATTGAATCTTTCGTACGCGCCCACCTTGGCCTCGAAGAAGGCGTCGGCACCCGCGTCAGCATGGTCGCGGATGGCAGCCCGGCCGCCCAAGCCGGCATCGTCGTCGACGACATCGTGATCTCTGCCGACGGACAAAAGATTTCCGATCTCGAAGGTCTCAAAGCCGTCGTCGAAAAAAGCGGCAAGGAAGGCCGCCCGGTCTCCTTGGAGATTCTCCACCAAGGCCAACGGAAGACCCTCTCCATCGTCCCCCGCGGACCCAAGCCGGAGCAAGAGGCCAACCCTCAACCGCAGGATTCCGAGCGCCGCGAGGTCAACCTCCTCCGGCGCCTGAACCGCCAGGAAAAACTCATCGAGGAACTGCGTCAGGAGATCGCGAAGCTGCGCAAGAAAGTCGAGAAGATGGAGCGGGATGAAGATCAGGAATGATCCCTCCGCCGCCTCACAGCTTCCCCTTCACCTCGTCTAACAACTTCTCCCGCAGCGGCCAGAAATCCAAGCCCGGATCCAGCCCGTTCGCCATCAGCGCGAAAGTATGCTCGCGCCCGTCCGGTAAGGTGAGGAAGCCCACCTCCGTCTTCACCCCGGACATCGCACCCAGCTTCGATCGCACCGCGCCGCCCGCATAGCTTTTCAAGGTCTGCCGAAAAACATCCCCCTGTGCTCCCCGCCGGGCAAGATGGTTCACCTTCGCCAGATCCACCGGGCGGATCATCGTCGCCCGCGCCAGCCCGCTGCCATCGATTAACCTCAGCCCGCTGAATTTCACCCCGCGGCTTTCCCAGTGCTCCTTGAGCACCGCCGCCGGATCCCCCTGCCGCACCCGCCCCATCGTGAGGTAGAGGCACTGCGCTTCCAGATTGTCGCTCACCCGGTGCAGATGCTCGATGACCTCCGGCAGGGCCGCCGACCGATGCACCGCGAACGGCACCGGCGTTCCCTGCGAATTCACCCCTTGCTCCAGCACCTTCACGCCGGCCCTCACCAGCGCCGCCTTCAAAAGCTCCGCCGCCAGCGCGGGCGGATCGGGAATCGCCGCGCTCACCGCGAACTCTGCCTCACCCGCAGGCACCGTGCCGTGCAGCGTGATCGTCCGCCCGTACGGCTCCGAATAAATCACCACCTTGTCGCCACTTCCCGCCGGCCCCGTCGCCACATGATTGACCCACTGGATGCCACCCACCGGCGGCTCGGTCCCGGCCACCGGAGCCGGGTCGCCCTCCTTCGCGCCCGGCCGGAAACGGATCGCCATCCGGTTGTGATCCACGTTGATCCCGTAAGCCCCCGCCCCGTAGGCATTCCCGATATCCCCCCAGTTCCAGTGATCGTTCGCCGGGCGGATCGGAAACACCGACGCATCCACCAGGACCATCCCGCTCAGCTGCTTCAGCCCCGCCTTCACGACATCTCCCGCCATCGCCTCCAGATCCTGCGCGGACAAGGTCGGATCACCGCTCCCGGTCAGCACTAGATTCCCTTCAAGAATCCCCTCGTTCCCGAACGGCACCGTCCCACTCAACGTCGTCTCAAAGTGATACTCCGGGCCTAACAGCTCCAGCGCCGCCGCCGCCGTCACCGTCTTCAGTGCGGACGCCGGACACAACGCCGTCTCCGCCAGCGGCGACTTGTAAACCACCTCCCCCTTCTCATCGAGAATGCAAAAGGCCA
>CBFGPU010000617.1:0-2660 GCA_965650715.1 uncultured Haloferula sp.
GGAGCTCTCCATCGCGAAAGGCAGCGCCACGAGTCCTACAAGGGCATAGAGCGCAAGCGTGCCCCACAGCTTCGCCCCGACGGACTGCGGTGCCTTGTCCTTCTTCAGTCCCCGCGCGCTCCGCCCGCGCAGGAAGAGCGTGAGGTAAAGCCGCTGCAGCGTGGCCGCGGGGGATGGCGCTTTCTCGCTCACGGCCGGAAGGTTTTCGCGAAGTCCTCCGCCTTGCGCTCCAGGTCGTCCCCGCCGGTCAGGCTGGTGAAGAGTTGTTCCAGCGAGCGGGCCCCGTGCATCGAGACCAGTTCGGAAGGCGAGCCGTCCACTTGCAGGCGGCCCTTGTCGATGATCAGCACGCGGTCGCAGACGCGCTCGACCACGTCGAGGATATGCGAACTGTAGACGATCGCCTTGCCTTCGCGTGCCAGGGTTTGGATCAGGGCTTTGAATCCCACCGCAGCGTTGGCGTCCAGGCCGTCGAGCGGCTCGTCGAAAAAGACCACCGGGGGATTGTGCAGGAGGGCCGCGGTGATCACGACCTTGCGGCGCATTCCCTTCGAGTACGCGCCGAGCAGCTTGTCGGTGAGCGTCTCGAAGCTGAGGTCGAAGAACGCGATGAACTGCCGGATGCGCTCGCGCGCCGCTTCCGCCGGGATGCCGTAGAGCGCCGCGACCATTTCAAGGTACTCCAGACCCGTCAGCGATTCGAAGACCGCTCCCGAGTCGGGCACGAAACCCACGCAACGCTTCACCTCCATCGGCTCCTTCAGCAGGTCGTGACCGCAGATGGTCGCCGTGCCGGACGTGGGGATCAGCATCCCGGTCAGCATTTTCAAGGTCGTCGATTTGCCGGCACCGTTGGGGCCCAGCAGACCGACGATCTGCCCTGCGGGGATGTCGAGCGAAAGGTTGTCCACGGCGACTTGTGCGCCGAAGTGCTTGGTGAGTCGGTGGAGGGATATCACTCGGCCCGGACTATCGGCGAAGGGGAGGGGAAATCGAGTGCGGATTCCGTCCTTCCGCGACCGGTCCGCCATCGGCTACTTCGGTTTCCTCGCCGGATCTCCGGCGATCGGCGTTCTCGGCCAGTGGATCGGCTTGCCCTGAGCTTTTGCGGTCGTAATTCTCTTCGCGCTTTTGCTCGCGATTCCGGGCCCGAGGGTGCACCGCTCGGCCTCCTGGCGGCTGTCATCGGCGCGATGGATGGCGGTGATCGGAAGAAGCGATTGGCCGTGGCGGCGATTCCGGGGAATGGTGCCGGCGAGCCGCCCCTCTTGCCGCCATGGAACTTTATCAACTCCGCACCTTTCTCGCCGTCGCCGAAGAGCAGAACCTGACGCGCGCCGCGGAGAAGCTCTTCACCAGCCAGCCCGCCGTCAGCGCGCAGATCAAGTCGCTGGAAGACGAGATCGGCGTGCGGCTCTTCGACCGCGGCACGAAGGGCATGAAGCTCACCCGGCCCGGAGAAGTGCTGCGCGAGCAGGCACGGCGGATCGTGGATGCCGCCCGCGATTTCAAACACAGCGCGGACAATCTACGCGGCTCCGTCTCCGGTGAACTGATCTTCGGCGTGAACAACCGTCCGGAGGTCCTGCGCCTCGTCGAGATTCTCCGCTCGATCTCGGACGAACATCCGGACCTTTCCTTCGAACTCGTGAACGGCAGCAGCGGTGTCGTTCTCCAGGGGATCGAGGAAGGATCCATCTCCATCGGCTTCTTCGAGGGCCCGTGCGATTCGCCGAAAATCGCATGGCACGAGCTCGATCAGATCGAACTCTGCATTGCCGCCCCCGTGGCATGGGCGAAGGAGTTTTCGAAGCCCGATTGGAAGCTCCTCGAAACCAAGCCTTGGATCTTCACGTCGCCCGCCTGCTCGTACTGCCGCTTCGTCCAACGCATCAGCCAGGAACAAGGTCTCCAGCTCAACCGGCGCTTCCAGGTCAACGAGGACCTCACCGTCCTCAATCTGGTCGCCGAAGGTCTTGGCATGACCGTGACCGCCGTCAACCAGATCGAGGCGAACGGCTTCCAGGATCGTGTCGTGGCCTTGTCTCATTTCCGTGCCTCCGTGCCGCTGAACATCGGCTACCTCGCCGCGAATGAAGGCGATCCCTCGATTGCCGCCGTGTGCGAGCATGTCCTTCGTGTTTGGCAGCACCCGCAAGCAGCACTGCAGCCGGAAGTCATCCCCTTTCGCGCCGTCCGCAAATCCCGCAACCGCTCATGAACGCCCGCGTCGCTGCGATGAATCCCTCCGCACAAGTCCCGGCCTCGCTCCGCCGCAGCAAGAAACCCGGCACGCGGATTGCGTATGGACAGGTATTCTCGCGCTTCCTCGGGAAAGCCGAGACCCTCCGCTTCCGGGTTCTCAGCGGTCACCTCTGGCTCACCATGGAGGGCAAGCGGGAGGATCACGTTCTTACTTCCGGACAGACCCTCGCCATCGAAGGTCCCGGCCGACTCGTCGCCGAAGGCATCGAAGACGGGGCCCTCGTCGAAGTCGCGTGAGGGCTGCGAACCGTCTCCTCAATACCGCTTCGCCATCATCACCATCTTCGGGCTCACGTAGAATCCCCCCTTCTCATAAAACGCCTGCGCCGGCGTCTCCCGTCCCGTGAGCGTATAGATCCGGCTCACCCCCGATTTTTGCAATCTGCGGTGAAGCT
>CBFGPU010000618.1:0-2654 GCA_965650715.1 uncultured Haloferula sp.
AGCAGCTCATTCGTAATGAGCAGGTCGTCGGTTCAAATCCGACCAGCGGCTCCAGCGATTCCTTGATCGAAGGCTATCGAGTCGAGTCTGCGCCTGCGTAAATCCCCGCCCAACGGTTAGGCGGCGAAAATTTGATTCTCTGGAATTTTAAGGCAACATGGCCCGCAACCGGCCCGGATTGTAAAAACTTCTTTATATTTGGCTGAAGTTTTGCTAACCGGCCGGTGCTGTCCCTTATGAAACGCACACCCTGCCTCGCCTGGGGAGGCTTGGCCGTATCGATGCTGCTGGCATCCTGCGGTCCCCAGTTGACCACCACGACTGTACCGATGTCGTCCACATCGGCTTCCAAGGGCGATGGATCCCTCGCGGGAACCATCCATGCCCAAGTCAATTCCTTCCGCAGTTCGGTCGGCCGCAAGGAAGTCCGACGGCACGCGGGCCTCGACAAGATGGCGCAGCAGCACAGCGAATTCATGCGGATGAACCGCGGCAAATTCGGCAGCGGCAGTGCTGGGAGTCTCACGCACTACGGCTTCGAGGAGCGCGCTCTCAAGGCCCAGCGCATGATGAGCATGGGAGAGGTTGCCGAAAATATCGCCACCTGCTCCCGCCAAGGCTCCAATGCGGTCCCCGTGCTCGTGAATGCATGGAAGAACTCCTCCGGCCACATGAAGAACATGAAAGGCCAGTGGGATGTCACCGGCATCGGCGTGTCGGTGGATTCGGATGGCACCGTCTTCGCGACCCAGATTTTCGCGAACGAGGATCATTCGCACCTGACAACGACCAACCGGATGCGGCAGTTCTAGGGGCGCGATGCCCAACCTCTCGCTCGAAGCTTCTCTCCGCGCCCGCGGTCTCCTGGTGATCGCGGGTGTGGATGAAGCCGGGCGGGGACCGCTGGCCGGCCCGGTGGCGGCGGCCGCGGTGATTCTCCCGCAGCGCTGGCGCTGCAAGGGCTTGGACGATTCCAAGAAGCTCGCCCCGAAGGTCCGGGAGAGCCTTTATTTGAAGATCACCACGGACGAGCGCGTCCGCTGGAGCGTGGCCTTCGCGGAGGTCGATGAGATCGACCGGATCAATATCCTGCGCGCCACGCATCAGGCGATGATCCGCGCCGTCCAAGGGCTGGCGATGGAGATCCACCACTGCTTGATCGACGGCCTGCCGGTGCCGGGCTTCCCGTGGTCCCACGACGGAGTGGTGAAGGGCGACGGCATCTCAATGTCGATCGCCGCCGCAAGCGTCGTCGCGAAGGTCTCGCGGGACCGCCTGATGTGCGGGTTCGCGCGGGAATTTCCGGATTACGGCTTTGAGAGTCACATGGGCTATGGTACGCCGGGACACCTCGAAGCGCTCCAACGTCATGGGCCTTGCCGCATTCATCGCCGCTCGTTTCAGCCCGTCGCTCAATTGCCGTTGCCGCTTGACGGGTGCTAATGGCCGCGTGATCCCGCCGGGAGAGGTGGGAAGGCTCGGGGAAAAGATCGCGAAAGCCTGGCTGCGTTCTCAGGGGGCGAAGATCCTCTATCGTAATTTCAAGGCCCCCCGCGGCGGTGAGGTGGATATCGTCGCGCGGGAAGGCAAGCTGCTGGTTTTCGCGGAGGTGAAGACGCGGCGCGCGGGAGGCCTCGGCCGTCCGTTGGATGCGGTGGACCGCGGGAAGCAGCGGCTGATCGAGCGCGGCGCGAACGAGTGGCTGCGCCTGCTGGGCACACGCGAGGTGCCGTGGCGCTTCGACGTGATCGAGGTGATCCTGGCGGACGGGGAGAAGCCGCTGGTGCACCGGGTGGAGAATGCGTTCTAGTTTCCGCCGTCATGAAAACCCTCCTTCTCCTGATGGCTCTTGCCGGCCTGGGCTTCGGCGAGCCTGAACGTCTTCCCGTCTGGACCGGTAAGGAGGCACCCGATGGGGAAGGGGGCAGCACGCCCGCCACCACGACGCTTACGGTTCATCGTCCGGAGAAACCCAATGGTGCTGCCGTGGTCATATGTCCCGGTGGCGGTTATGCCGGGCTCGTGACCGGGGGAGAAGGCCATGGCATCGCCCGCTGGCTGAATTCACACGGCATCACCGGCCTGGTGCTGGAGTATCGTCTGCCACAGGGGAAGTGCATGCTGCCGCTTCTGGATGCACAAAGGGCCATCCGCTTGGCCCGTTCGCATGCCAAGGAATGGAAGATCGATCCGTCGCGCTTGGGAATCATCGGCTTCTCCGCAGGCGGACATTTGGCCTCGACGGCAGCCACCCGTTTCGACGCGGGAAAGCCCGATGCCGCGGATCCCTTGGAGCGCTTCAGTTCGCGGCCGGACTTCGCGATCCTCATCTATCCGGTCATCACCATGACGGAACTCTCGCACGGCGGTTCACGGAGCAATCTGCTCGGCCCCGATCCGTCGAAGAAGCGGATCGACGAGTTCTCCAACGAGAAGCAGGTCACGGCCAAGACGCCGCCGACCTTCCTTGCCCACGCCAAGGACGACACGGTGGTCAGCCCGCGCAACAGCGAGCTCTTTGCCGCAGCACTCAAGGCTCACGGAATTGAGGCGGAGTATCTCGAACTGCCCGATGGCGGCCACGGCCTCAACGGTTACAGGGGACCGTCATGGGATGCCTGGCAGGCCGCCTCTCTCAAGTGGCTGGTGGAACG
>CBFGPU010000619.1:0-2653 GCA_965650715.1 uncultured Haloferula sp.
TCCACGCGGGCTGTGATGCGTTCGTGATGGTCTCGGATCCGGCGGGTTGTCCGAATGCCTCGCTGGAGGCCCTGGCCTCCGGCTTGCCGGTGGTGGCGACGGATGTCGGGGGCGCTTCGGAACAGGTGATCGACGGTGTGAACGGCTTTCTGGTTCCGGCGCGGGATGTTCCGTCCTTGGCCCGGGCGATGGTGGAAATGGCGAAGGATGCCGCGCGGCGCGATGCGATGAGCGAGGCGGCGCGGGAACATATCCGGCGGCACTTCACGGTGGAGCGGATGACGGACGACTACCTGCGGCTTTTCTTCCCGGATGGAATCTAACAGAAAAAAGGTCATGGTGACCGGTGCGGCCGGATTCATCGGGAGGCATGTGGTCCGGCATTTGTCGGAGCAGGGCTGGAATGTCTCCGGATTGGATCTTGTTCCAACGGACGGGGGGATCGGGTGCGATCTGCGGAACGGCGATCTGCCGGACGATGAATTCCCGTTTATCGTGCACCTCGCGGCGCTCGGCGGCGTGAGGCCCTCGGTGGAGCGGCCGCTGGATTATTTGGAGACGAACGTGGCGGCGACGGTGAGATTGTTAGAGCACGCGCGGCGGAGGGGATTGCGGCGGATGGTGTTCGCGTCGTCTTCGAGCGTCTATGGAACGAGGGAGGGGAAGCCGAGCAGGGAGGACGATGCGCTGGCGCCGTGCAGTCCGTATGCGTTGACGAAGGTGCAGGGGGAACAGTGGGGGAAGATGTTCGCGGAGAAGCACGGAATCGATTTCGTGGCCTTGCGATTGTTCGCGGTTTGGGGGCCGGGACAGAGGCCGGATCTGGCGCTCGAGTCATTCCGCAGGAAGATCGAGGCGGGAGAGACAGTGACGATTCATGGCGACGGGGAGCAGCGGCGGGATTTGACGCACGTGTCGGATGTGGCGCGGGCGGTGGAGGCGGCGCTGAGGTGGGAGGGCAGGGGGTTCGAGGTGTTCAATGTGGGAACGGGGAGGAATCATTCGGTGAACGAGATGTTGCGGGTGGTGGAGGGATGGGTCGGGAAGAAGGCGAAGGTTGAATACGGGATGGAGCATGCGGCGGACGTGCCGGTGACCTTGGCCGACGTGGGGAAGGCGAAGAGGGAGTTGGGGTGGGAGGCGCGGGTGGGGTTTCCGGGGGAGTGATATAAGAGAGAAGATCGACGAAATATGATGTAAGATAGGGTGTGGTCACCGGGGTTGTCCGCGCCGGAGGCTTGAAGCCCGGGCTCGGGCAGCGGAGCGGTCGGCTACTCTGCTGGCTACCGCCCAAGCGAGGCAGGCGCGTTGTCCGAGGGATCGGAGAACGGCTTGTCGGACCATCTCGCTTCGCTCGGTTGCGGTCCCAGGATTACCCGGCGACGGCTTCGGCAACGCGCATGCCGTCGAGGGCGGCGCTGACGATGCCGCCGGCGTAGCCGGCACCTTCGCCGCAGGGGTAGAGGGCTTTGACCTCGGGATGCTCGAGGGTGTCGTCGCGGCGCGGGATGCGGACGGGAGAACTGGTGCGGGTCTCGAATCCGAGGAGCAGGGCTTCCCTTCCCGCGTAGCCGGGAATCTTGCGGTCGAAGAGTCTCAGGCCGGTGCGCATGCGGCTCACGATGCCCGCGGGCATGATCTCGTGGAGCGGCGCGGGGTTTCCACCGGGGAAGTAGCTGGTCGCGGGGAGGTCGGCGGAGATCTTCCCGGCGAGGAAGTCGGCGACGCGCTGGCCGGGGGCGACCTGGCCACCGCCGCCCGCTTGCTTGGCGGCGACCTCGAGCGCCTTCTGGTAAGCGATGCCGGAGAGGATCCCGTGTTCGGCGGCAAAGGCATCGGTATCCTCGGGTTCGACGGTCACGACCAGTCCGGAGTTGGCGAAGGGCGAGTCGCGGCGGGCGAGGCTCATGCCGTTCACGACGACTTCGTCATTTTCCGTGGAGGCGGGGACGATGAAGCCGCCGGGGCACATGCAGAAGGAGTGCACACCGCGGTCGTCGATCTTCGTGGCCACCGCGTAGCGCGCCGCGGGGAGCAGGTCGGGGCGCGGCTCGTCCTTGCGCAGGTGATACTGCCGGGCATCGATGAAGGGTTGCGGGTGCTCGATGCGCACGCCGACGGCGAAGGGCTTGCGTTCGAGGAGGATCTTCTTCGCGGCAAGCAGGCGGTAGATGTCGCGCGCGCTGTGGCCGGTGGCGAGGATCACGGCATCGCCGGTGATCTCCTCGCCGGCGGCGGTGACGACGCCCTGCAAGCGGTCGCCGCTGAGGATGAAGTCCACGACCTTGGTCTGGAAGCGGACTTCGCCTCCGCCTTCGAGGATCGAGGCTCGCATCGCCTTCACCACGTTCGGCAGGAGGTTCGAGCCGATGTGCGGGTGGGCATCGGTGAGGATGCGCGGCGGGGCACCGTGGGCGACGAGGATTTCGTAGATGCGGGCGACGGGCCCGCGTTTGGTGGCGCGGGTGTAGAGCTTGCCGTCCGAGTAAGTTCCGGCACCGCCCTCGCCGAAGCAGTAGTTCGAGTCCTCGATCACCGTGCCCTGACGGAGGATGGGGGCGAGGTCGAAGCGGCGCGTGGAGGCATCCTTGCCGCGCTCCAGCACGACCGGCTTCAGGCCGAGTTCCAAGCAGCGCAGCGCGGCGAACATCCC
>CBFGPU010000620.1:0-2648 GCA_965650715.1 uncultured Haloferula sp.
AGCGCGCAGCCTCAACGCAGCTCCATCACCGAGGTCTCGTAAACCTGATCAATCTCCGTCCGGGTCCGGATCTCCTTGTCCGCCACATCGCGGTGGAACCAGGTGAAGCCCTCCTGATTGAAGCCTGCCATCTGGGTGCGGGACCGATGGCGGGCGCTCTCCAACACGCCGCGCAAACGCTTCTTCCGGTCCGTCTCGCTGAACTTCTGGCCGCCGCGGCGCTGCTCTTCGATCCACGAATCGAGGGCGACGATGTCGCGTGCCAAGGGATTCGAAGATAGCCGCCGGAACACTTCGCCCTTCCACTGGGAGGGCTGCAGGGCGGCCATCATCAGTTCCGACTGGTCCTGGATCGCGAGGATCGCCTTCCCCTCCTTCAGGAACGCTTCGACCGGCAGCTTCTTCCACTCCCATTCACGATCAAGCCGGCAACCGAATCGCCGGACCTCCGAAAAGCGCGTGTCCTTCGCCCAACGGTCATCGCGGGCCGCTGTCAGATGCGTTACCACCCCCAACGCCCTGCCGCTGGCCGAATCCAGGATCGGCCCGCCGCTGTTGCCTTGGATCACCTCGGCATCGATCTCGATCGAAGTCGGGCCCACCCCGAGAATCTTGCCTTTCTCGAATCCCACCGTGCCGGTTCCGGCGGCATTGCCGGAGGCCAGCACCTCTTCACCGACCTTCGCCAGGCCGGACACGGGCGCGATCACCAAGACATCCGCGATCTCTTGCTCCACCGGCAGCCGGACCAGATCGGCTCCTTCCGCCGCCTCCAGCATTCCGAACTTACGCACCACCGTGCCGTCCCGCAGCTTCACCTGAAGCTTGGCATTTCCCGAAATGACGTGGGCCGCGGTGTAGAGATAGACTTGATCCTCCGCCCGGCAGAAGAACCCCGTGCCGTTCGAGCGGTCGCCTTCGATCACGGCGATGGCACGTGCCGCGCTATTCCCGGTCTGCACGACACCCTTCCCCTCCGCCGGTCCCGCACCCGCGAACCCGAACAGCTCCGCCCACAAGGAGGGGCAGTCCACGGCCCTCAAGGTCAACTCTCCCTCCGCGTGACTGAAGCGGACCGAGTCCTGGGACACCTCCTTGATCACCACGCGGCGGAAACTGGTCCCGTTCCTGGCCACCACCTCCGGGAAGTTCATTCCGGCCGCATGCTGCCGCACCAAAGCATGCAACCGCGCAGTCGCGGGGCTCGCATCCTCGCCGGCAACGGGCAAGGCGGAAGCAAACGCCAGGAAGGCAGCTGCAAGACGGCGCATTCCACTCATCCGGCAAAAATGCACTCCCCGCCTCGCGGTGCAATCCGGAAGGAGAGGGAAGTGCATGCCAAACCGGGCTCGCCGGTTCAAAACCGGACCCGGAGCGCCACCGACCCGAAGTTGGAGCCTTCGTCCCGCTGCTCCGCGTACTCCTGCGTCCGCCACGTGTGCACGTAGCTCAGCTCGACCTCCCGGTAGCGGATGCCACCACCGCCGAAGACCTCGCCGACGAAAGGCTCCCGGTCGTTCCCGGTATTGAAGTCGTGGAACAGCGGGCCGTCCAGAGTGGCGTCGTGGGCGATCCCCCGGCCGGTTGCGCCGAAGAGGAGGTACACCGACCAGTTGCCGGTGTACGGATCATCCGTGTCGAAGTAGAGGTTCGAGTAAGCGGTCTCCGAAAGGCGGGGATCGGAGAAGTCCGGCGGAAGATTGAAACCGAACCGGAAGAAGCCGCCGAGGTGAGCCGATGTCCGGAAGGTGCCCAGACGCGCGCCCCATTCGGTCACACCGTCCATGCGGAAGGCACCATAATTCCACTTCACGAAATCGGCCCGCCGCTTTTGCACGAAGCTGAGGTCGGCGGTGATTTCATTGGGGATCTGGTTGTCCCAACCGTTGAACTTCTCGATGTCGCGGATGCTGTGGATGAAATCCTGCGAGTTCTCCGCCAGCGAATTCGAACCGGTCGTGCCGAGCGTGAACTCGATCGAGTTCAAGATCCGGTCGTCCTTGACGTGCAGCGAATAACCCAAGCCGAGCCACCCCGCATACCGCCGTTCCCCGACGGGCTGGGTGTAGGAGGACGCTGTCTCAGGGGTATACATCAACTGCGTGAGTGAAATCCCGTAGTTATATTGTATATCATTCGGATCCTTGAATCCGGTCAAGGTCTTGAAGACATCGAAGCTCTCGGAGTCCCCGGAAAGACGGCGGAGAATCTGCTGCAACCGGTCAAGGTCTTCCGTGTCCCGGTTCGACGAGATCCAAGAGAGGCGCGCGCCGTTCGTGTAGTCGCGATCAGTGTCGGCGAAGAGGTCGTTGTCGAAGTAGAAGGTCAGGTAGCCCTTTCCCCAATCCGGCAACGGCTTGTCGTGATCGGCTTGTGGGGACTGCGCCCGGGCGGGAAGCGCCGCCAGGACCGGTAGGAGAAGAATACTGCGGATGGCCAGTTCGTGTCGCATGAGGGTCTCGTAAAAAAAATTGGGGCGGGCACCCCTCCCCGAGCGCCCGCCCCGCCACGGTATTACCCGCGGCAAATCTGTTTTTCCAGTCGGCTTCTTTGACAGCATCACGTGCTTCCTCGACGTCCTGCCTCTATAGCATCACCAACGCCGTCCGCAGCCGTTTCTGCCGGACTTTTTTTCTCATAACTCGTGG
>CBFGPU010000621.1:0-2646 GCA_965650715.1 uncultured Haloferula sp.
ATAACAGAGGCAGGGGCGCGGGACGCACCCCCTCCTTGTTATTGTTCGTCCTTATCGGAGTCGGAGGCCTTGGCCGAGGAGCGCTCGTCCGGCAGGATCTGCTGGAGCATGCGGTCGATCCCCTGCTCCGCCATTTCGCTGCGCGGGTAGATGGAGCGCGCCTTGAGATACCAGGACAAGGCCGAGCCGATCTGCTTGTCGCGGCGCTCTTCAAATTCACGCGCGGTCATGAGCGCTTTGGTGAACTCGGCGACATCCGGAGCGAGGCGCTCCAGTTCGGAGCCGAGCTTCGGATCATCCGGGAAGTCCTTGCGGATCTCGGCGAGTTGCTCCCACGCCGCTTCCTTCTGGCCGGCCTTGCTGAACTCGGAGGCCTTGCCGAGCGCCTGCTCGATCTTGCCGAGATTCGTGATGATCTGCTTGAAGGCTTCCTCGCGGTTCGCATCGCCCGCGATGGCCGGGGCGAGTTCGTACTGGCGCTTGAAGATCTCGCGGTAGTTGGCCTCGCTTACCAGACGGTCGAAATCGTTTTTCGCCACCGCCATGCCGCTGCCGGTTTCGACCAGCTTGTCGAACTCCGCGAGCTTCGGGTTCTGCGGCCAGACTTCCATTGCCTTCTGGACCTCCTGGCTGGCCTTCTCGTGATCGCCCCTCGAGGCGGCGAGCTTGGCGGCATCGATGTGCATGCTGCTGACCCGCGTGTAGGTGGCGATCGCGGCTTCGGCTTTGGTCGCGTCGAAATCGCCGGAGGTCTCCTTGAGCTTGGCGACGAGAGTCTTCGCGGTCGCGTAGTCCTTCGCATCGATCGCGGCGATCAGCTTGTAGGATTCGCGGACGAATTCGAGGATCTTGCGCTTGTCGGTGCGGGGCAACGTGCGGACGGAGGGCATGTACTCGCCGGTCATGTAGGATTCCTGGAGACGCTTCGCCGCGTCCTGGAACTCCTTCTTTTCCAGGAGGAATTTGAAGGCCTCCACGCCCTGATCGACATCCCGGATCGCCTCGCTGGCGAGGGAGTCGAGGGCGGAAACCGTGGGGCTGGTGCCAAGGCTCTCGCTGAAGAGCTTGGACATGTCGGACTTCTTGTCGATGTGCAGCTTGCTATCGCCGTCCTTGAAAATCTGGTTGTAGAAGCGCGAGGCCATCACCACGTGCTCGAAGCGGCGCTGGACGAAGAACTGCATCATCAGGGCCTGATACTGGACCTTCGCCTGGAAGATCTGGATCTCGCCCTTGGACATGTTCTCCTTCTTCATGCCCTCGATCTCGTCGACGCGCCGTTCCGCATCGCGGTAGGCCATCGAATCGGTGCCGGTGCCGGTGCGTTGCTCCGTGGTGTCCTGGGAGGTCTGTTGCTGCTGGTTGTTGTTATTGTTGTTGCCCTCGCCATCCTGATCGCGGCGCCCTTGCGGCCCGAAGGCCCGGCGTTCGCCATTGCGAGTGCCCTTGGCAAGGGTGTCCGCGTTGCGGATCAGGCGTTGCTTCTCCTCCTCCATCGCGCTGTTGAGCGCGCGGGTGGCGGAGACATCCTTCTTCGCGAGGACGGCGGTATAGATGGCCTGGGAAAGCGAGTCGCAAAGCTTGGCGTCCGCAGGGAAGGAGGAAGCTCTTGGCAGCAGGCGGACGGCGGCGGCGAAGTTCGGCCCGCCGGGATGATGCGGGGAGACCTGCTCAAGGATCTGGGCGATCGTTTCGCGGTACTCGCGGGCCGCCTCCGAGTCTTCCTCGGGCTCGTTGAGGAAGCGCTCGAAGCGCGCGGCCATCAAGCGGTTGTCGGTGGCGGCCCAAGTGTGACCGTTCCATGCAACTACCTCCCCGGAGGGATCGAAGAACGGCAACTCGTTTCCGAAGGGAGAGTTCGACTTCTTCTGGTCTTGGTTTTGACCACCGCCGCCGACTTGGCTGGAGCCGCCCTGGGCCGGCTGGGCAGGGGTATCCGTCACCTTGTCGCGAACATCCGGGTGAAGCACTTGCGCCGTCGCGGCAACCGTGCCAGCGGCGATCAGGGAGAGGGAAAGAAATGTTCTCATGGTGGTGCTCAGAGGCGGTTGATACCGGTGGCGACAGGGATGCCCCCCTGGCGAATCTTCACTTTGATGGCATAGCGCTGGGAGCGCTCGATATTCAGCTTGAGGAACTCGGAGGGGATCTCCACGCCGACGAATTCGGATCCGCCGGCGGTCTTCACCTCCACGCTCACGACCTGGTTCGGGCTGGAATCGCGGAAGAACTTTTCATCGATGGTGCCCTCGATCACGTATTCGTTGTCGCGGAGAGAATTCCCGTTTTCGAGGAAGTCCGAGACATTCAGGGCCGAAATCCCGGCGAAAGATTCGGTCTTCTTACCCATGAGGGCCTTGCCGCCGAAGAAGGCGGCGGCGACGAACACGGCGATTCCGATGAGGAGGCCGGGACTGATTCCGGAGCTGGCACGACGAGCCATGATATGAGCGAGGTTGGGCGAAAGGTCGGCAATTAAACGTCCCGCGCGAATGCAAGTTTCCACGAAACTCCTGCGGATTCACGCCTTTTTATCAGGCTAATCCCACTGGTGCCTGCGCGCGCCGACCCAAGCCGCGATCAAACCGGCCGCGACATGGAAGGCGAGCATGTAGAGGCACTCCGCGCGCTCGGCCAGACCGGTAT
>CBFGPU010000622.1:0-2645 GCA_965650715.1 uncultured Haloferula sp.
TCGGACGACCCGGACCAGTTGGAGGAGGAGCGGCGCCTCTTCTACGTCGCGATCACCCGCGCGAAGGACGAACTCTACCTGAGCTATCCGCTGATCAACCCGAAATCCTACACCGGCGATATCCTGCAGAAGCCCTCGCGCTTCCTCGACGACTTCCCGCGCAACCTGGTGGAGGAGTGGAACATCCGCCCGGAATGGGGCGATCCCGACGATCCCTTTTAGGATAAGGCGCGTGGATTCCCGATACTCCGATGGGTGAGGATGCTGGGCAACGCGCTTGCCCCGCCAGCCGGGTCCGTGAATGGTCGGCCCATGTCCACGCTGAAGGTATTCACCGATCTGCAGGCCACGCCGGAACTCATCGGCTGGTTGCGAGAGAGCATCGCACCGCACCAATTGCTGGTCCCCTCGCCCACCGGTGCCTCGGTGCTGGCCGACGTGCCGACCGATCCGTTGATGCAGGAGGCGGACATCGTGCTCGGCCAACCGCGGACGGATGCCGTGCTTTCCTCTGGCAAGCTGAAGTGGCTGCAGGTGAGCACCGCCGGATTCACGCGCTATGACACGCCGGACTTCCGTGCGGCGATGAAGGAGCGGAGCATTCCGGTGACGAACAGCTCGCGTGTCTATGACGATGCCTGCGCGGAGCATGCCATGGCCTTCATGCTCGCGAATGCCCGCCAGCTTCCGACCGGGCTTGCCACCCGCTGCCCGAACGGTGCTCCCGAGTGGAACGCGATCCGCGCTAACAGCCGCCTTCTGCAGGGACAATCGCTATTGATCATCGGCTACGGAGCGATCGCCGAGCGGCTGGTCGAGCTGCTCGCGCCCTTCCGCATGAAGATCACCGCGATGCGGCGCTCCCCCCGCGGCGACGAGAAGGTTACGGTAATCACGCCGGAGCAGGTGGATGGCGCGCTGGGAGAAGCCGACCACGTGATCAACATCCTGCCGGACAACGCGGCCTCCAAGCTGTGGTTCGACGCCGGGCGCTTCAGCAAGATGAAGCCGGGCGCGATCTTCCATAACATCGGACGCGGAACGACCGTCGACCAGCAGGCGCTCGCTGGAGCACTTGGGTCCGGGCATCTCGGCGCGGCGTGGCTCGATGTCACCGATCCGGAACCCTTGCCGGACGACCATGTGCTGTGGACCTTCGCGAATTGCCACATCACGCCCCACACCGCCGGCGGCCAAGGCGGCGAGACGAAGGTGCTCATCCAGCACTTCCTCGACAACTTCGCGCGCTACCAGAAGGGCGAGCCGCTGGTGAACCGGGTGATGTGAAGTGGTGCAACTTGAAAAGTTGCGTGCTTCTGGCGGACCGGAGGCTGGAAGGAGGCCGGAAGCTCCAACCCGAGCCGACCCATGCGCAACTTGAAAAGTTGCTCTACTTCCCTGCGGTCCCTTGCTGCCCCAAGATCAAATCGAGATTGTAGCGCAGTCCCGCGGACAATGCCGCCACATCGACCTGCTCGCCTCCTGCAATGCGGTTCAGCAGATCGCGTTTCCGGAGTTCCTTGCCTTCCGCAGCGGCTCCCGCTTGTGCTTCGTAGGCCGCGAACAGGGACTTCTTCATCTCCGCCAGCGGCTCAAAAGCGACAGGAGCCTGCCCCTCAGCAGGAACAGGAGGCTCGGACCGGGTGATGAGGCCGGTATCCACTTTGTGCCCGTGCGGATTCCCCGTGATGCGGAGGCTCTGCACCTTACTATCCGGGGCGAAGACCACCTCGAGATCGGAGGGTACGTCCGCCCACCCCTTCGCGACATGGATCACCGTTACGGTTACGGTCCGGCTGCCGTCGGCATTCATCACCGTGAGCGGTCTTTTGGTGCGGTATTGCGCCCCATCGAGCGAGTAGCGCGCGGAGCCATCGTAGTGCCAGCCGTTGAGCTGCCGGCCGAAGGTGTCTTGGTCGAAGGCCGAGGCGGGAAGGGCGAGGGCCAGGAGAAGAAGGATCTTCACGGATAGAATTCTGTTAGAAGCTCATGCGCGCGCCGGAGTGCCAGATCCAGGCATCGGTATCGAAGCCACCGCCGGACTGGTCTTTGAGCAGGACGTGCTCGAGGCCGTTCATCGGGACCAGATCATCCTTGTAGAGGTGCAGGTTCGCTCCGAGGTAGAAGGAGTGATACTCGTCACCGGTGAAAACCGGCGTGCTGTCGAAGTAGGGATCGGCTCCGACACCCATCCCGCCGACCAAGCCTTCGGCATCGTCGGTATCCGCATAGTGGTAGCGGCCCACGAAGCGCAAGGTCCCGGGCAGCGCCCAGTAGCTCGGGGTGAGCGAGAGCCCCCACGCATTCGTGTCGCCGCGCGCCATGATGAAATCCCCGGCGAACCCGAAGCGGTCCTGCTCCACCTCCACGCCGGTGGAGAAGAGATGTTGGAAGGCGGGATTCCGGGCGATAAGCTGGTTGCCATTCGCCGAGCGGCGGCCCGCGACGTTGTAGCGCGGGATCGCCGGGCTGGCCTTGTCGTCGAAATTGTAGATGTAGTCGGCGTGCCAGCGGGTCCGGACCGGAGCGGCGCCTTCCGCCTTCTCCCATGACTCCAGGGCGAGATTGGCAAGCAGGAAGCCGTCGCCCTTGATGCCCGGGATGTCCGAATCGTTGTCTGAGGAGAACCAGCCGAGCCCCCAGTC
>CBFGPU010000623.1:0-2644 GCA_965650715.1 uncultured Haloferula sp.
AGAAGCTCACCAAGGCGCAGCTCGTGAAGATCCACGAGTCGAAGACGGCCGCGCTTCTCACCACCTCGATCCGCCTCGGTGCGATGACCGCGAATGCGACGGAGAAGCAGTTGGAGGCGCTCAGTGCCTTCGGCCACGCCCTCGGCCTGGCCTTCCAGGTGATCGATGACATCCTCGACGTGACCCAGTCCACCGAGGTTCTCGGCAAGACCGCAGGCAAGGATGCCGCCGTCGAGAAGGCCACCTACCCCGCCATCCTCGGCCTTGAGAAATCCCGCAAGGAAGCCGCGAAACTCACGAAGGAAGCCATGGACGCCCTCGCTCCCTTCGGAAAGAAGGCGCAGCGCCTGCGTGAGATCGCGGAGTATCTCCTGAAGCGGGATTATTGAGGGAAACGGAACGCGCCGCGTCCCTGCCTGCGGATTACTTCTGCTCCACCGTGATCTTCACGATCTTCCCGGTGAAAGCATTCGCATTCTGTTTGTAGTCGGGGGAGACATTGGTTTCGGAATCGAGGCCCACATCCGCGCCTTCGTCGCCCGAGAAGGCGAATGGCTGCGTTTTCGGAATCCGTCCCTCGGCGACTTTCTCGCCGTCCACGCTGAGGATCGATTTTCCTCCGGTCCCCGGCTGGGTGCCGTCCGGAATGAACTCATAGGAGATCGTGTGTTTGCCCGGGGCCAGCGCTTCCTGGCCGGCGATGTTGGTCCGCTCGATGGCGAACCAGTTGTACTCGTGGTGAGGCCTCCCGTCCTTCATGTAGAGCACCCAGCCCCCGAAGTAGCCTGCCTGTGCGATAATGACCCCGTTCGTGGCGGCGTCCGCCAGGTCCACCTCCGCTTGCACCGTATGATGCACTCCCTTCACGTTGATGAAGGCATTCTCCATCATGCCGATCATTCCCGGGTAGACCGTGAGCGACTTGCGTCCTCCCAGAAGATCGGGCCGCCCGGCGATGGCGGGGTTGAAGCGCTCCGAGCGGCGGTCATCGATGGGCAGGACATGATTGCGCAGCGCCTCCTTCGTGAAGACCGCTTTCAACTCCTCCAGCTTTTCAGGGTTCGCTTTCGCCAGGTCGTCCGCTTGGCTGAAATCGTCATCCACGTGGTAGAGTTCCCACGTGTCGTCCTTGACCGGGGGTAGCTGGACCATCAGCCATGGAATGGAGTGGCGGGTGCAAGCCACCCAACCCTCGTGGTAGATGCCGCGATTGCCGAACATCTCGAAGTACTGGGTGGTCCGTAGTCCCGTGGCACTGGCGTCCGCGACCGAATAGAGCATGGACACCCCGTCCATCGCCCGCTGCGGCACGCCGTTGACGGTTTTCGGTTGCGGGATTCCGGCGGCTTCCAGGGCGGTGGGTGCCACGTCGACGACATGGTGGAACTGGCTGCGCAGCCCGCCCTTCGCGGCAACCTTCGCGGGCCAGTGTAGCACCATCCCGTTCCGGGTTCCACCGAAGTGACTCGCCACCTGCTTGGTCCACTGGAAGGGCGTGTTGCCGGCCCAGGCCCAGCCGATGGCGAAATGGGGGAAGGTGCTTGGTCCGCCCCATGAATCGACATGGTCCATCATCTGGTCGGCCTGGCCGACGATGCCGTTGAGCGCCATCATCTCGTTGTAGGTGCCCTCCGGCCCGCCTTCCGCGCTCGCGCCGTTATCTCCGACGATGTAAAAGAGCAGCGTGTTTTCGAGCTCTCCCATGGCCTCCAATTGATCGACCAGACGCCCGACCTCCCGGTCGGTGTGCTCGGCGAATCCGGCGAAGGTCTCCATCTGCCGCTCGAAGAGCCGCTTCTGGTCTTGGCTCATGTCGTCCCATGCGGGGATCTCCTTGGGACGTGGAGTCAGCTTGGCACTCGCGGGAACCACTCCCAGGGATTTCTGGCGGGCAAAGGTCTCCTCGCGCAGCTTGTCCCAGCCGCCGCTGAATTGTCCCTTGTATTTCTCGATCCAAGGCTTCGGAACATGATGTGGGGCGTGGGTCGCACCGGTCGCGAAATAGATGTAGAAAGGCTTGTCGGGTGTGAGGGACTGCTGGGCGCTCATCCAGCCGATCGCCTTGTCCGTCATGTCCACGGTGAAGTGATAGCCGGGAGTCTGCGGCGGCTCCATTCGCGTGACGCCGTCGAAGATGGCAGGAGCCCATTGATTGGTTTCCCCGCCGATGAAGCCGTAGAACTTGTCGAAACCCGATCCTGTCGGCCAGCGATCGTAGGGCCCGGACACCGACACCTCCCACGGGGGAGTCTCGTGGTACTTGCCGAAGGCCGCGGTGCTGTAGCCGTTTTGCCTGAGAATTTCGGCGAGCGGGGTGATGTTTCTGGGCCGGACACCGGTGTTCCCCGGGAATGCCGTGGCCAGTTCCATGATGGCCCCGGCGTTGTTCGCGTGGTGGTTGTGTCCCGTGAGCAAGGCCATGCGGGTCGGGCTGCAGAGCGCGGTCGTGTGAAAGCGGTTGTACTTGAGCCCGTTCTTCGCGAGCCTTTCCAACACCGGCATCCGGATCGGGCCGCCGAAGGCCGAACTATGCCCGAAACCGATGTCGTCGATCAGCACGATCACCACATTTGGAGCCCCTGCGGGTGGCTTCACCTCGAATCGCGGCGGTGCGGTTGCATCCCGTGCGTCCAGTATTTCGATG
>CBFGPU010000624.1:0-2635 GCA_965650715.1 uncultured Haloferula sp.
GACGGGCTTCGCGCTGGCGGAGATGCTGCTAGGCAAGACGCCGGGCAAGATGGTGGCCCCCGTGCCGCCGGTCGTGCAGGGCGTCGGCCGGCGTTGTCCGGGCTGCGGCTTCACCTTGGATGACCTGCGGCGGATCCGGCGCTTCGGCTGCGCGGCTTGCTACACGACGTTCAAGGAAGAGGTGGGCCAGATGCTGCGCGGCATGCACAAGGGGGCGAAGCATTGCGGCAAGGTGCCTTCGGGGCTGATGGAGCTTCACGAGCGGACGCAGCGACTGGAGGAGCTGCGCGGTCGGCTTGATCAAGCGATCACGTCGGAGAATTACGAAGAAGCGGCCGGCCTGCGCGATGAGATCCGCCAGATCGAAACCAAGCCAAGCCCCCGCACCACCGAACTGCCATGATGCGCTTTACCACCCTGATCAAGAACCCCGCCGACTGGATGACCGGCGAAGGCGCGGACAGTTCGATCGTGCTGACCTCCCGGATCCGGTTGGCCCGGAATCTGAGGGGCGAGCCTTTCCCCGGCTGGGCGAAGAAGGAGCAGCGGCGCCATATTCTGGATCTGCTGCGACCGGCGGTGGAAGCCCTGCCCTGCATGAAGGACGCCTTTTCCCAAGAGCTGGACGACTTGACCTCGGTGCAGAAGCAGGTGCTGGTGGAGCGCCATCTCATCAGTCGTGAGCATGCCGCGCGCGGGGAGGGAAGCGCCGCCGTGATCGAGCGGCGGCAATCGATCGCGCTGATGTTGAACGAGGAAGATCACCTGCGGATGCAGGCGATTCGCCCGGGCATGGCCCTGCGGGTCGCTTACGATTCCTTGGCAGCGGTGGACGAGGAACTGGAGCAGACGCTGGAAATTGCCTTCGACCATGAATTGGGCTACTTGACGACCTGCCCGACGAACCTGGGAACGGGACTGCGGGCTTCCTCGATGCTGCATCTTCCCGCGCTCGTTCTCAGCGACCAGATCGGCCAGGTCCTGCAGGCCGTGAACAAGATCGGTCTGGCGGTGCGCGGCCTCTACGGCGAGGGCACCGAATCGTTGGGAAATCTCTTCCAGATTTCCAACCAGTCCACCCTTGGAGAGAGCGAAGAGACAATTTTACGCAGGTTGGAGCGCGTAATCGCCCAGGTTGCGACACATGAGCGCAATGCCCGCGACAAGCTGTTGGAGGATGACCCGGAAATGGTGAGTGACAAAATCGGCCGGGCCTACGGGGTTTTGCGGCATGCGTGGATCATTGATTCGAAGGAGGCTCTCAACCACCTTTCCTTGCTGCGCCTAGGCGGAGATCTCGGCTTTTTGCCTCACGAAACCGTAAAATCCTGCGATGCCCTTCTAATGGACATCCAACCGGCACACCTCCAGCTACACAGCGGACGGAAACTTTCGCCCGAAGAGCGCGACGCCATTCGTGCGGAAATCGTCCGGTCCCGGTTGCAAAGCCTCGAAGCCCCTGATATTCGTTCAACAAGGAAAAAGAACGGAAACGACCCAGATCCTGAAATTCTATGAACAATTTCACACCCAGAGCCCAACAGGTGCTGGCCCTCGCCCGGAAGGAGGCCGACCGCTTCAACCACAGCTACGTGGGGACCGAGCATCTCCTGCTCGGCCTGATCAAGCTGGGGCAGGGAGTGGCGGTCAACGTTCTGGAGCGCATGGGGCTGGATCTGGAAAGTGTCCGGATGGAAGTCGAGAAGGAGGTCGGCACCGGTACCGGCCAGAAGATTTCCGGCAGCATCCCCTACACGCCGCGCGTGAAGAAGGTGCTGGCGCTCGCCAACAAGGAGGCGAAGGCGCTCAATCACTCTTACGTGGGCACCGAGCACATCCTGCTCGGCCTGCTGCGTGAAGGCGAAGGGGTCGCCGCCCGCGTCCTGCGCCGCATGGATGTGGACATCCAGCGCACCCGCAACGAGATCCTCGCCGAGATCGATCCGAACTTCACGCCGGACGACGACGATGACGACGATTCGGACGACGAGGACGAAAGCTTCGAAGACGAAAGCAACGAAACCGAGGAAGCCGAAGCCGAGGGCAAGACCAAGACTCCGGCGTTGCGCGCCTTTGGCCGCGACCTGACGAAGCTCGCCCGCGACAACGACCTCGACCCGGTGATCGGGCGCGAGGGCGAGATCGAGCGTGTGATCCAGATCCTGTGCCGCCGCACCAAGAACAACCCGGTGCTGATCGGGGAAGCCGGCGTGGGCAAGACCGCGATCGTCGAGGGTCTCGCCCAGGAGATCGCCTCGGGCAACGTGCCGGAGATCCTGCGCGACAAGAAGGTCATCACCCTGGACCTCGCGCTGATGGTGGCGGGCACGAAGTACCGCGGCCAGTTCGAGGAGCGGATCAAGGCCGTCATGGACGAGATCCGGAAGGTCAAGAACGTGATCCTTTTCATCGACGAACTGCACACCATCGTGGGTGCCGGTTCGGCGGAGGGCGCGATGGACGCTTCCAACATCATCAAGCCGGCGCTTTCGCGGTCCGAGCTGCAGGTGGTGGGTGCGACCACGCTCAACGAGTACCGCAAATACATCGAGAAGGACGCCGCGCTCGAGCGTCGTTTCCAACAGGTGAAGGTGGACGAGCCTTCCGTGGATGACGCGATCAAGATCATGCGCGG
>CBFGPU010000625.1:0-2624 GCA_965650715.1 uncultured Haloferula sp.
AGACGGGGACGATTCATGATTTGGGTTTGTCGGGTTTTCCAATCGGCCCTCGGGCCGGATTGTCGTTACTTGTCGCACTCCCCCGGCGGCGGTTCAACGGCCCAGGTCCTTGACCCGATTGTATTTTCCGCATACATCTTGCGGTCTCCCGATGTCAGACGGTTCCCCATTGCCGGAGCGAAGCACGCTGAGCGACCAGGTGGCGGCTTACCTGAAGCGGGGGATCTCACAGGGCTCGTGGACGTCGGAACTACCGACGGAGAACGAGTTTTGCCGCGACCTGCAGATCAGTCGCTCCACGCTGCGCAAGGCTTTGGCCCAATTGTCGACCGAAGGATGGATTGTCCAAGGCGGACAGGGACGACGACATCTCATACGGAAGCGGAACGGTGCGCGGTTGCGCTCTCCTGCCGGCACGGTGGTTCGTTTTCTCACGCCACACCACCCGGTCGCAGCGGGTGCGGTGACTCATCAGGTGATCGAGTCGATCGCGGAAATGGTCACCCGTTCCGGCTTCCGGCTGGAGATCGAGGAACGGCCCGCCCTTTATCAGAAGCGCGGCTTCAAGGAACTCTCCCGCCTGAATGAACTGCCGGATACCGCCGCCTGGGTGGTGAACTTCGCGACGGAGGCCATGCAGCGATGGTTCGCCGGTCGGCCGCGACCTTGTATTCTATTAGGTCGGGCTTACCCCGGGATCACGCTTCCCCTGGCCTACCCAGATTCCGAGGCCGCGGGGCGTCACGCCGCCGGCCTCTTTTACAGCCGGGGACACCGCCATTTTGCCTTCCTTCAGGACGAGTTCACCAGCTTGGGCGATCGGGTAGGCGGGCGGGCATTTGTGGAGGAAGCACTGCGACTGGGGGCGAACGCGAAGACCGTCATCCACTCACGGGAAAGTGCCTCGGTGTGCGCCGCCCTCCGCGGCTTGCTCGCCGAGCGCCCGATGAGCACCGCCTATTTCTCGAACTGTCCCGAGCACTGCATCACCATCCTCTGCTTCTTCCAGAGCCTGGGCTACCGGATTCCCGAAGACTTGTGTTTGATCTCGGGCTGGGACGACGTGAGCCTCGACTTCACCGTTCCGAGCATCGCCCGCTATCGTATCGACGGCACGAAGATGGGACGCGCGGTCGCAAGGATCGTGCTCGACGTTCTTCGGCATGGAACCGGCAAGAAGCCGAAGGAGGTAAGGATCCTTCCGGAATTTGTCGCGGGGGGCTCTCTAGCTAAGGACGCAACGCCGAGGAAGGCCACCGCCTGAAGTTGATCGGGGTGATCGATTCGCCCCCGATTCAGGAAGACGGGGCCGTGAAGATCACCGTGGGGTCGATATCGCCGAGGGTGGGGCGGCCTGTCAGGGCCATGGCGATTTCGAGTTCGGTGCGGAGGATCTTGAGGACATGGGCGACGCCGGTGGCACCGGCGGCGGCGAGGCCGTGAAGGACGGGGCGGCCGATCATGACGGCGGTGGCCCCGAGCGCGAGGGATTTCAAGACGTCCGTGCCGCGGCGGATGCCGCCGTCGAGGAGGATCGGGACGCGGCCCTGGACGGCAGCGGCGATGCGCGGCAGCGCCTCGATGGCGGCCGGCACGGTGTCGAGGGTGCGGCCGCCGTGGTTGGAGACGATGATGCCGGAGGCGCCGTGGCTGATGGCGAGGAGGGCGTCGTCGGGGGCGAGCACGCCTTTGAGGAGGATCGGGAGGTCTGTTAGAGAGCGCAGCCAGGCGAGGTCGGTCCAGGTCGGGGCCTTTGCGAGAAGGTGGCTGCCGAAGACCTTGTCGGCAGGCGGGACGAGTTCCATGCCGCGCAGGTTCACCGGCTCGATCCCCGGCGGCACGCGGAAGGCGGCGCGCTGTTCGCGGTTGCGGAGGCCGTGAAGCGGGGCATCGGCGGTGAGGACGAGGGCGGTGCAGCCGGCGGCTTCGACGCGCTTCACGAGGTCCGCTGTGAAGGTGCGGTCGGGCTGGAGGTAGAGCTGGAACCAGGGCGGCACGAGAGCGTCGCGGGCGATGTCCTCGATGGCTGTGCCGGCCTGGGTGCTGACGGTCATGCAGGTCTCCATCGCGGACGCGCCGAGAACGGTGGCGAGTTCGCCGCCGGGGTGGAACATGCCGTGGAAGGCGGTGGGGGCGATGAAGATGGGGTGGGCGTAGTCGCGGCCGAGGAGGGAGAGGCGGGTGCTGGCTTGGGTGAGGTCTTGGAAGATGCGGGGCAGGAGCTGGAGGCGGTCGAAGGCGGCGCGGTTTTCAGCGAGGGTGAGTTCGTCGGCAGCGCCGCCGGAGAGGTAAGCCCAGACGGGATCGGTGAGGCGTTCGCGGGCCAGCGGCTCGTAGTCGTCGAGGGAGACGACTTCCGGAGGGATGGTTTCGAGCGGCGGGAGCGGCATGGCGAAGTGTGCAGCTTCAATGAAAGGGGCAATGAGCTTGCTCGACCCGTTGATACGGCGTGGTACTAGGCAGCTAACGCGAGCTTCTCCGCGACTGAGAAGATGTCGTCGCGATGCGATTCCAGCGAGGCGCGGACGCGGGGGATGACAGCGGCCCCCTGGAGGTCAGCAGGGCTGTTGATGGCGGCGGGGCGGAAGACGCTCGCGAGGAGGAGTTGGGCCATCATGGTGTCG
>CBFGPU010000626.1:0-2620 GCA_965650715.1 uncultured Haloferula sp.
AGCGGGCTGGAAATCGTGTTTTGCGCGGAGGGCGAACTGTGGACCACGGACACGGTGCTGCGCGAGCCGAACCGGATCACCCGTAGCGATGCGCGTGAGGAGGACGCGGTCTTCTCGCCGGACGGGCAGTGGATCTACTATATCAAGGACGAGGGAACCGACCGCAACGTGTGGCGGGTGCGGCGCAAGAAGGAGGACGATTTCTGGTGGCGCGCGGAGTCCTTCGAGCACGAGCAGGTGACGCGCGGCATCGAGCCGAAGCGGCGGATGCGCTTGAGCCCGGACGGCACGCGGATCGCGTATGTCTCGGGCGGCGGGAACCTGCATGTGGCGCATGCGGACGGGAGCTCGGATGAGATGCTCTTCGAATGCTGGGACGCCCCGACCTTCGACTGGTCGCCGGACTCGGGCTGGCTGGTCTTCGCGGCGCAGGATCAGAACTTCAACCGGGACATCTACATCCTGCCTGCGGACGGTTCGCGGGAGCCCTTCAATCTCTCGCGCCATCCCGATTTTGAAGGTTCGCCGAAGTGGTCGCCGGACGGCCGGCGGATCGCCTTCACGGGGCGGCGGCTGAACAACGAGATGGGGCTTTTCTTCGTGGACCTGAAGCTGGAGGAAGCGGTGCGCTCGAGTCGGGACCGCCGCGAGCTGGATGCGGAATCGGCGATGCGCGACGATCCGCTCTACCGTCAGGACGATAGCGACAACGATAACGACTCGGAGGAGCCGGAGGAGCCGAAGGCCGAGGAATCGCTGCCGGACACGCCCCTGCCCGAAGAAGCGCCGGAGCCCGAGAAGCCGAAGCGCAAGCGGATGCGGATCGACTTCGAAGGGCTGAGCGACCGGATCGTGCGGCTAAACACACGGGGAATCGAGCCGGAGCGGATGCTGTGGTCGGCGGACTCCAAGTCGATCCTGTTCCAGAGCAAGAACAGCTCGACGGACAAACTTTTCAAGATCGAGGCGCGCGACGGGGCCTCGATGCAGGACGAAGCCGAGCATCGGGGCTTGCCGATCCGGGTGGACAAGGACGGGGCGCTATTCTGGATCGTGGACCAGACGCCGGCGGTGCTGATGAAGGGCAAGCTCACGAAGTATCCGATCACCGCGCGGCTGGTACGGAACCGGGTGGCGCACCAGCGGTTGTGGTTCCGCAGCGTGTGGCGGACCCTGCGCGACCGCTTCTACGATCCCTCGATGAACGGGATGGATTGGGAGAAGATCCTGGCGAAGTATGAAGGGGCGGCGGCGCATGCACCGGACTCCGCGACCTTCGATGGTGTGGTGGGGATGATGCTGGGCGAGCTGAATGCCTCGCACCTGACCTTCATATCGGCGGTGTGGCCGAAGCCTTGGGAAAACGAGGGCGCGGAATTCCAATCGACGCGGCACATCGGCATCCGTTTCCAGCGCCACGGCGCGGGAGATCCGCTGAAGGTGGCCTCGGTGATCGCGGGGAGTCCCGCCGCGCTGTGCAAGCCGCCGGTGGAAGCGGGCGACACGATCGTGAAGATCAACGGTCGCGCGATCGACAGCTCGATGCCGCTGCACCGTTTCATGAACGGCCGCCTGGATCGCGACATCGATCTGATCGTGCGCGACAAGGCGGGCAAGGAGCACGTGCACGACCTGCACCCGACCAGCTACGAGCGGGCCCGGGAACTGGCGGAAGCGCAGGTGGTGATCGACAACCGCAAGCGCGTGGAAGAGATGTCAGGCGGGCGCTTGGGCTACGTGCACATCGCGCGGATGTATTGGGACGAGTTCGAGCAATTCGAGCGCGAGATCTACGCGGCGGGGCACGGCAAGGAAGGGCTCGTCATCGATATCCGCGACAACGGCGGCGGCTTCATCACGGATCACCTCCTGACGGTGCTATGCCAGCCGCAACACGCGGTGACCATTCCACGCGGCGGTGGCCCTGGCTATCCGCAGGACCGCAAAGTGTATGCTTCCTGGCACAAGCCGCTGGTGGTGGTGTGCAACCAGAACTCCTTCTCCAATGCGGAGATTTTCGCTCATGCGATCAAGACCTTGAAGCGCGGGCCGATCGTGGGCGTGCCGACGGCGGGCGGGGTGATTTCGGCCTCGCGCGACAAGATCCTAGATGCGGGGACGCTGCGGGTGCCTTTCCGCGGATGGTTCTCACCGAAGGATGGCACCGACATGGAGATGAAGGGCGCGGTACCGGATCACATTGTGTGGCCGGAGCCGGGACAGCTCGTGGCGGGGGAAGACCCGCAGCTTCAGAAGGCGGTGGAGGTTTTGATCAAGGACGTGGACGCCGCGGAGAAGGTGGAATTCGTGCCGAAGTACCGGAGCGGGTACAAGGCGGAGGGGGAGAAGGTGGAGTGAGGGCTGCGGCCTGCGTTGCCGCTTCCAGCGCGATCAGGCGAGATTGGTGAAGACGACCTGCACGTCGTCATCTTCCTCGATCTTTTCGAGAATGACTTCCACCTCGGCCATCTGCTCTTCGGTGAGTTCGATGGGTTGGGTGGGGATACGTTCGAGAGCGGCTTTCTTCGTAGGGATGCCCAGCTTTTCGAAGGCGGCGGTGAGGCTGGAGAAGCTGGCGTATTCGCCGATGGCGCGAGCGATGCCATCCTCGACTTCGAGT
>CBFGPU010000627.1:0-2620 GCA_965650715.1 uncultured Haloferula sp.
TACGAAAATGCCAGCTTCACGAGGCTCAGGTTGAAGTCCTCATTGTCATCCGGCCTTCCGATGAATTGCGCGATGATATCGCCGGAAAGGAAATGGATACGCTGCGGCCAGGTTTTCCGGTTGTGCTCCGCATTTTTGCTGTCGAGCCGGAAGAGGCGGCCGGCGATGGTCAGTCCGGCTTCCTCGGCGAACTTCTTGTCGAGCGAGAAGCTCGCGATGCCTGCCTTCGCGAGCTGGTAGTGGCGGCCCACGTCGCTGCTGTCATCCGCGTGCTTGTCATGCCATGCCGCGAAGGAGGTAGCCCCTCTCTCCTCGGCCAGCACCACCACCATCTTCTTCGCCTTGAATGCCTCCGCAAGCCCGGGGAGGTCGGCAGCCATGTCCGACCACAGGCGTTCGCAGGCATCGGCATAGGCCGTCATGGTGGCGGGCCGCACCTTCTCGTTGGTGGCGATAATGAAGTGCTCGGTCTCGAGATTCGTCGCGAAGGAGAAGCTGCCGAGTTGGAAGCCCCCGGCTCTCGGTTTCCATGCGGTCGGGTCGATCTTGGCATTGTTGAAGCGCCCGGCGGACGGGGTGGCGGCTCCCGCGGTGCTGCCACCGGTCGCCGCGGAGGCGGGCGTGGCGGTCTCCAGATGCTTCAAGTCGCCTTCGCTCAGCGCTTTCTTCGGGATCGCGACTTCCCTCCCGTCGCCCCGCTTCACCCACACCGTGGATTCATCCTGCTTGAGGAAGCTTCCTTCGATCGTGCGGCCCTTGATGTCGGTCCAAGTGCGGGCTTCCTGGGCGGAGGCCGCCAGACATCCGGCGGCGAGGATCGCGAACCCGGAGAGGAGGGGAGTCTTCATCGGGCCGAGCATGCATGTTTCAACCTCGGAGACAACCCGTGAGTTGTGACTTTCCCCCGCGTAAATGTGCGCTACGGGTGGAAGCATGTTGGATCGCCGCCGCTTCCTCTGCCTGCTGGGTGCAGCCTGCGGGGGCTGTGCCGGTTCCGCTTCGTCTTCCTCCACCTGGAATTCTTCGTCGCTGCGTCGCGCCGATTCCATCGCCCGCAGCCATGGTGCCAAGGGCTGGGCGGCATGGCGGGGCGGCAGCCGCGTGGCTTCATGGAATAGCAGCGCACGGGACCAGTCCCTGAGCCTCACCAAGGTGCTTGCGGCATTGGCCACCACCCGCGCGGCAGGGGAGGGCTGGCTGGCGGACGGCGAGCGCGTGGCCTCGACCATCACCGAGTGGCAGGGAGATGCCGGGAAAATGCACATCACCGTGCTCCTGCTGCTGCAGCAGACCGCGGGCCTTGAAGCTGGCGTCGCCGCCCTTTATCGCAATCCCTCCGACAAGGGCCGCGCGGCGGTCGCACTGCGCCTGACCGATCCTCCCGGCGGCCTCTTTCGCTACGGTCCCGCCTGCTGGGAAGTGCTCGCCGAGCTGCTGCACCGGAAGCTCGTTGCCCGCGGCGAGACCTTGGAGAAATTCCTCCATCGTGCCGTCATGCGTCCCATCGGCCTCAGCAGCCCCGACTGGCGCTCGGATCGCAAGGGCCGCTTCTTCCTCTCCACCGGCGCGGAGATGACCGTGGAGGATCTCGGCAGGCTTGGCCGCACGGTGGGTGCGCTCCTGTGCGGCGAGAGCACGGCGGGCTTCGATGCCGGGATCTTCGCCCGCATGACCCGCACTTCGGCCGCGAATCCCATGTTCGGCGGCGGCATCTGGCGGAACTCGAATGCCCGCAAAGCCGGAGCCTTTCCCATCGAGGTCGAGGACGCGCTCGACCCGCCGCGGTCCCCCGCCTTCTGGGCCGGTGCCTGCCTCTCGCGTCGCCAACCGGCGGAGATGGTCGCGCTGATCGGATCATCCGGCCGCCGCGTCTTCATCTGGCCCTCCCAGGACAAGGTGGTCGCCCGCCTCGGCAGGGCGCCGTCATGGCAGGACGGCCCATTTCTTGATGCCCTAGTGTAAGGCTCATCCCTTCCCGCGACTCCAGCTCAAGGCCATGAAGGCGCTCCTGCAGGGCGCGGTGATTCGTTACCTCCTCACCGCGATCATCAGATTCGCCTCGTCCGGGCGGAAGTGATAGCCCGAGCCGAAGGGAATCGGCGGACCGCCGCCGATCGCACCGTAGGCCGCGCGCAGGTCGGCTTGGCCGTGCTTCGCGAAGAGTTCGATCGGAGCGTCATAGTTGCCGTAGAGCCTCACGTTCCATTTACTGGAATCATAGTAGCGGTACGGGATCCCGGAATCGTCCTGCACCACCGCGTTGCAGTTCGAGAGCACCCAGTCGCGGATGCCGGAGAAGCCCGAGTCGTGCATCAGGTAGGAAGCCGCCTTGAAGTAGGCCACGCTCCCGCCATACGAAGAAAGCCAGCCACGGTAGGACGAGTTGAATCCTCCGTTCGAGAGATCCCCCGAGACATAGATCGCGCGCCGGGCCCCGCCGCCGGGCAGGCGGAAGCGGATGTCCACGCCGGAGCGGCCTCCGGCATTCAGGGGTTCCACGCTGTCCACCGTGGCGTCCATCAGTGCCAGGCTCGCCAGCATGATCGGCGTGACCCCGGGCATCGGCCCGCCCGCCAGATCGTCTTTCATGTCCTTCGTGATGAAATATCCCGTCTTCATC
>CBFGPU010000628.1:0-2617 GCA_965650715.1 uncultured Haloferula sp.
GAGGGCTATAGTCGACGCCCTAGTGAGGAGCGTAATGTCCCTGCTCCTTATTTGGTGGTAGCCCGTACCCCGCATGCCACAGCCCCCGGGAATTTCCCTCCATCCTTGCCCTCCCAGCAAAATCCCGCTGCGATCCCCGGTATTCCATTCCCACGCTCGCCAGAACGAGAGATCCATCCCATGAAATCCCTTCTCCTCACTTTCGCCTTCGCCGCCACGGCGGGAACCGCGCTCGCCGCCGATCCCCCCACCCCGCCGGTGATGCCCATCGGCTCGCCGGTGCCGGACTTCTCCCTGCCCGCGATCGATGGCAAGACCTACAAGCTCGCCGACTTCTCCTCCGCGAAGGTCCTGTGCCTGATCTTCACCTGCAACCACTGCCCGGATGCCATCGCCGCCGCGCCGCGGATGCAGGAAATCCACGAAGCCTACAAGGACAAGGGCGTCGCGGTGGTCACCATCAACAGCAGCAGCCCGCTCGGCCTGACCCCGGATGAACTCGGCTACGGCGCGCACGGCGATACCTTCGAGGAGATGACTCCCTTCGCCCAGGAGAACGGCTGGACCATGCCCTACCTCTACGATGGCGAGACCCAGACCCTCACGGCCGCCGTGGGTGCCCAGTCCACCCCGCACGTCTTCGTCTTCGGCGAGGACCGCAAGCTCGCCTACACCGGCCGCATGGACGATGCCGCCCGGAAGAAGGGCCCGGTCGAGAAGAGCTACCTGAAGAACGCGCTCGATGCCATCCTGGCCGGCAAGCCGGTCGAGGAGCCCGTCACCCGCTCCTTCGGCTGCTCGACGAAGTGGAAGTGGAAGGAAGCCTGGCGCAAGAAGGACGAGGAGAACTGGAAGGCGAAGACCGTCACCGTGGACAAGCTCGACGTGGAAGGCGCGAAGAAGCTCCGCGCGAACGGGTCCGGTAATGTCCACGTGATCAACTTCTGGTCCACCACCTGCGGCCCCTGCATCGCCGAGTTCCCCGAGTTCGTCGATGCCTACCGCCGCTTCCAGAACCGCGACTTCGACTTCATCACCATCAGCCTCGACCCGCCTGCCGATGAGGCGAAGGTGCAGAAGTTCCTGCAAAAGCAGCACGCCGCGCTCTCCGACAAGACCAAGCCTTCGATGGAGAAGGAAGGCCGCAAGTCGAACAACTACATCTTCACCGGCGACAATGCCGACAAGCTGGCCGAGGCGATCGACAAGGAGTGGACCGGGGCGCAGCCGCACACGGTGATCCTTTCCCCGAAGGGCGAGATCGTCTGGCGTCACAACGGCCAGGTGGAGGGTGTGGAGCTCCGCCGCCAGATCGTGAAGGCGCTGGATGACGCGGAGAAGCCGTGAGTGGCTGGAGGCGGAAGTTCCAAGTTCCAATAAAGGGAACGCCGCCCGGATGCGGAGCGGGGTTGATGATGACCTCGCCTATCGTAGGCGCGTTCGTGAGAACGCGGGAGTCATCTCCCGTGTCACTTCATCATCCGTCCTTCCGCGGTGTCACCACCGCGCCTACGGGCTTCATGCCGTAGCTCACAAGCCCGCTCCCGTCTTCCTCGCCTCCACCGCGAGCCGGAAGGCCTGCTTCTCCCCGTGCCGTTTCACGGAGAACTTCACGCAGCGCCGCTCGCCGGGGGCCGGGCACCAGGTGGCTTGCCAGAACCAGTAGCCGGTGCCGTTCGCCGCGGTCACACGGACCTTCGAGACCCCCACCACCCCGGATGAATTCCGGGGCGAGCGGCGGCAGATCCGGGCGGCATTCTCCTCTCCGGTCAAGCGTTCCACGAGCTCGTCCCGCCAGCGCAGCGCCGCCTGGTAGGAGTCCGGCATGCCGCCATGGACGCCGTCCGCGAAGAACTTCCCGTACTTCACCCCGCGCCGCTGGATCCGCACCTGCCAACCGTGCGTTCCGGCCCTTGGCAGATCGATGCGTGCAATGGCGTAGGTATCCGGTGGATTCCACATGACAAAAAAGGCCGCAGCGGACGATTCGCGTCCCCTGCGGCCTTGTCAAATGATCGGATCAATTGCCTCCGCGACCGCGCCGGCCACCCCAGCCCCCGCGCCCTTCGAGCAGGCGTTCCTTGGCTTCGTCGCTGAGCGAGGTGGAACTCTGGATGTAAGTGGTCGCCGCCTCGCGGTCTTCCTGCATCCAGCGCCATGCGGTCATCCCGACCGTGCGGTTGCGGGTGCCTTCGTCGGAAATCGATTCCGCAAGCTGGAGGGAATCCTGAGGGTCGGCGCTGCGGCTCGACCAGATGTAGGTCGCCGTGGCCTCGTCGCGGAGTTCCCCCTGGGGCAGGGAGCCGATCCACGTCTTCGCGGCGGCGGGATCCATGTTCGCCCAACTGGACATCACCGGGCGGATTGCATCGTCGATGTCCTCGGTCTGCTGCTGGGCCACCCACGCGGCGGCGGCGGCGGGATCCTTGCGGGCCCACGGGCCGGCCACGTCTTCGATGGCCCGGTCCCGATCCTCGCCGGCGGGCATCTGCGCCACCTTGGCAGCCGCGGCCACCGGATCGGTGGTCGCGTAGCTCTCGAGCGCGGAAGCCATCGCACGGTCGCGGGCTTCGGCGGGCAGGCTGTTGATCCATGCCTCCGCGGCGGCGAAGTCCTT
>CBFGPU010000629.1:0-2616 GCA_965650715.1 uncultured Haloferula sp.
GCCGTTCCCGGCATCGCCTTCGGCTACGACGAGGGCATCCGCCTCAGCTACTGCACCACGCTGGACGTGCTCAACGAAGGCCTCACCCGCTTCGAGCAGTTCTGCCGCGAGCACTGAAACACGGGTTGGCGAAGATCGTTTCCCAAGAGCCCGGAACCCCAAGGTTCCGGGCTCTTTCGTTTCCCGCCGCTGGCATTGGCGTGGCTTCCCCGACTTTTGCCGAAACTTTCCGTCGTCTCCCTAGTTCAAGCTCCAGCCTTCCGTCCTCCGAGGCAACCTCGTTGTCTCCATGAACATCCTGTCAGCTTCACTATTCCCCTGCCTCCTCCTCGTTCTTCCCGCTCTTGCCCAACAGCCGCCTCCCGGAGCTTTTCCCGGCGGGCCGCCGCTGCAATCCGAACGGAAACTTGTCGAGCAGTTCGACAAGAACGCGGATGAGCGTCTCGACAAAGCCGAACGCGCCACTGCCCGCGAGTTCTTGAAAGCGAATCCCGCCCCACAAGGTGGCGGTCCTCCCGGCAACCGCCGGGGGCCCGGCGGCTTCGGCCCCCGCGAAGACGAGGCTCCGGCCACTCCCGGAAAACACATCTCGCCGACCGAGGTTCCCGCTTCGACCTCCGCCGATCTCTACGCGCCGGATTCCCTGCGCACCCTGTTCCTCGACTTCGGGAACGAGGACTGGGAAGCCGAGCTCGAAGCCTTCCACGGCACCGATGTCGAGGTGCCCGCCACCCTCACCGTCGATGGCAAGGCCTATCCCGGCGTGGGCGTCCACTTCCGCGGCATGTCGAGCTACATGATGGTTGGAGCCGGACGGAAGCGCTCGCTGAACGTGTCGCTCGACTTCACCGAACCGAAGCAACGCCTCAACGGATATAAGACGCTCAACCTGCTCAACTCGCACGGCGACGGCAGCTTCCTGAGCGCGGTGCTCTACTCGCACATCGCGCGGAAACACATCCCCGCACCGAAGGTGAACCTCGTCCGCGTCGTCATCAACGGCGAGAACTGGGGCGTCTACGTCAGCCAGCAGCAATTCAACAAGGACTTTATCCAGGAGAACTACCGAACTTCGAAGGGTGCCCGCTGGAAAGTCCGCGGCTCGCCGAACGGCCGCGGCGGGCTCGACTATGTCGGCGAAGACCTCGCCGAGTACAAGCAACGCTATGAGATGAAGGATGGCACCGACGAGGACTGGAAGGCCTTGGTCGCACTCTGCAGACGCTCTCTGAAACCCCCGCCGACCAGCTCGAAGCCGCGCTGGAGCCGATGCTCGATATCGAGAGCACGCTTTGGTTCCTCGCCCTCGATTGCGCTCTCATCAACGGCGACGGCTACTGGATCCGCGCCAGCGACTATAGCCTCTACCGTGACAAGGAGGGGAGGTTCCACGTGATCCCCTGCGACATGAACGAAGCCTTCCGGGCCGCCGGCGGGCCCGGCCTCGGAGGCGGCCGGGGCTTTGGTCCGAACGGCGGACGCAGCCCCGGCGGACCGTCGCAAGGCATGGCCAGCCGCGGCGAGGGCGTGAAGCTCGATCCCCTCACCGGCCTCCACGACGAGCGCAAGCCGCTCCGTTCGAAACTCCTCGCCGTGCCCTCCCTGCGTGCCCGCTATCTCGCGAAGATCCGCATCATCGCCGAGGAGGATCTCGATTGGGCCAATCTCGGGCCCGTCGTCGCGCGGTATCGCGAACTCGCGGGCGAGGAAATCGCCGCGGACACCCGCAAGCTTTCCAAGAACGGAGAGTTCGAGAACCTTACCGCCGATACCCCTCCGGCCAAGGAAGACAGCCGCAGTTTCGGCCATGGCGCGATGCCCATCCGCAGCTTCGCCGACCAACGCCGCGCCTACCTCCTTTCGCCCGCAAAATAGAAAGGAGTGCCAGCACTCCCTGCAGTCCGGGATCCGCACGGGATTCCGGGCTTTTTTCGTGCCCTTCAGCCCGCCGCTGTCTCTCCCGCCTTCAGATAAACCAAGGTGCCCGCCACCACGAAGACCGGCATGCACAGCACGTTCATCAACGGCACGACCGCAGCCACCGCAATCACCGTCCCAAGCCCGAACACCGCTCCCCGGTGACGCCGCGCCAGCCCGATCCGCTCCCGGAGCCGCCTCAGCGGAATCGTGATGAAGGAGAAGCCCATCACGAACGAACTCCACACGAAAACGATCACCGGCCCGACCAGGGGCAGGAAGCCCAGGATCAGCACCGGCAGCGTTAGCAATAGCAACACGACCGCCTGCACGCCACCCCGCGCCGTCCCGGTCATAAAGCCACGGAGTCCCGCCGACTCCTGAGCCGTGCTTCCCTTCCTCTCCCGCTCCACCGCCGCCGCAATGAAATCCTGGAACGGACTCGCCAGGGTCAGGAACAGCCACGCGAAGGTCCAACCTAACAACAGCACCACCGCGATCCCGCCGAAGACATCCAGCAAGGTGATCATCCATTCGCTGAGGTCCTTACCCGACAAGAACCGGCGGATCGCGGCGCGCACCCACCCGAAGGCGAAACAGAATGCCATTACATCCAATAGCAGCGTGACCAGGAGCGGCGGAACAAGCCACAAAAGTATCCGTGGGCGCCGCACCAGGATGCCGATGGCCTCCGGCACC
>CBFGPU010000630.1:0-2611 GCA_965650715.1 uncultured Haloferula sp.
CAGCCTCCAGATCTTCGCGCCGGACGGCACCTCGCGCGAGGTGAACCAGGCCTTCAAGGATCTCTTCCAGCTCGATATGGAGGACCTGCGGGGCTTCAACATTTTGACCGACCAGCAACTCGCCGAAGCGGGCTTCTCGCTGCTCGTCGAGCGGTCCTTCGAAGGTCACGTGGCGACGATCCCTCCGATCCCCTTCGAACTCCGCACGCGACCGGACCAGGGTCCCCGCGGCAGGCGCTGGATCGGCTCCACGATGTTCCCCGTGCTGGACGCACAGGGCGGGGTGATCGAGGTCGTCTGCGTCCACCGCGACGATACCGGCCGTGCGGAGGCGGAAGCCAAATTCCGCCAGCTCAACCAATCGCTCGAAGAACGTATCGCCGAAGCGACCGCCGAGTTGCGCGCCTCCGAAGAACGGTTCAAGCGTCTCTTCGAATTCTCCCCGCTGGGCATCGGCCTGGTGAACGAGGAAGGCAAATTCCAGCAAGTCAACTCCGCCTTCGCCGACATGCTCGGCTACACCCAGGATGAACTGCAGGCTCTCACCTACTGGGACATTACCCCCGTGAATCATTTCGCCGGGCAGCAGACCTTCATCGACAAGCTGAAGGAGACGGGGCGTTTCGGCCCCTTCGAAAAGGAATACATCCGCAAGGACGGCTCGAAGGTCCCGGTGATGCTGAACGGCATGCGCGTCGTCTCCTCGACGGGCGAGGTTCAGATCTGGGGCATCGCGGAGGACATCACCCACCGGAAGGCGGCGGAACGGGCGCTGCTCGACTCCGAAGAGAAGTTCAAGGCGCTCTTCGAATTCTCGCCGCTCGGCATGGCCCGCGTGAGCTGGCAAGGCGACTTCCTGCAGGTGAACGAATCCTTTGCACAAATGATCGGCCGCAGCGTCGAGGAGATCCTCACGCTGACCTACTGGGACGTCACCCCGAGAAAGTATGAAGAGCAGGAGATGGAAGTCCTGCGGACGGTGAAGGAGAAGGGCACCTTCGGCCCCTTCGAGAAAGAATACATCCATCGCGACGGCCACCTTGTGCCGATCGTGTTAAGCGGAATGCTCTTCCGCAGTTCGGACGGCGAGGAACAGCTCTGGGGAATCGCGGTGGATACGACGGAGCGCACGCGCGCGGAGAACGCGCTGCGCGAATCCGAGCGCAAGTTTCGCACGCTCTTCGAGACCTCGAGCCAAGGGGTCATGCTACACGAGGATGAGTATTTCTCGGAGGTGAATCCCGCGGCCGCGCGGATCTTCGGGCGTTCGCCGGAAGAGATCGTAGGACTACACCCGGCGGATTTCTCGCCGGAGTTCCAGCCGGACGGCGAGTCCTCCGAGTCGGCGGCGAAGCGCCACATCCAGGAGTGCATGGAGAGGGGCACGACAACCTTCGAGTGGAGCCAACTCCACGCGCAGGGTCACGAGGTATTGATGGAGGTCACGCTCACCCGCATCCCGGACATGGGAAAAGACCGCATGCAGGCGGTGGTGAGCGACATCTCGGAGCGGCGGCGCGCCGAGATGGAATTGAAGCGGGCGCTGGAACGCGAGCGCGAGCTGAACCAGCTCAAGAGCAACTTCGTCTCGACTGTCTCGCACGAATTCCGGACGCCGCTCGGCATCATCCAGTCCTCGGCAGAGATCCTCGACGACTACCTCGACCGGCTCGACCCCCAGGAACGCCGCGAGCAGTTGCAATCGATCATCAAGAACTCGCGCCGGATGGCCGGGCTGATGGAAGACGTGCTGCTCTTGGGCCGCCTCGATGCCGGCCGGATGCAGTTCATCCCCGGCCCGCTGGATCTCGCCGCACTGTGCCGACGCCTGGTGGACGAGGTAAACTCGGTCTCCGCCGCACGCTGCCCGATCGAATTCTCCACCGCCGGCCTGCCCGCGGACGCACAGGCGGACGAACGGCTGCTGCGCCACATCCTGCTCAATCTCCTGAACAACGCGGTGAAATATTCCGAAGCCGGGGAAACCGTGATCTTCCGTGCGACCGGCATCCCGGACTCGGTCCGTTTCGTCATCCGTGACCGCGGCATCGGCATTCCGGTCGATGAACAACCGCAGCTCTTCGATGCGTTCCAGCGCGGCTCGAACGTCGGCCAGCGTCCTGGCACCGGTCTGGGCCTGGTCATCGTGAAGCAGAGCGCGGAGCTCCACGGCGGCACGGTCGAACTCGACAGCGCACCCGGCCGCGGCACCACCGTCACCGTCACCATACCCCTCACCCGCGATCTTCCGACGCCATGAAGACCATCCTGATCATCGAAGACGAGCCGGAGATGCGGCGCAATCTCGCGACCATCCTGCGCTTGGAAAAATACAATCCCGTCACCGCGGAGAACGGCCGCGAGGGTTTGGAGATGGCGCAAAAGGAAGCGCCGGACCTCATTCTCTGCGACGTGATGATGCCCGAACTCGACGGCTACGGCGTGCTCCGCGAACTGCGGGCCAAGGCCTCGACCGAGGCAACGCCCTTCATCTTCCTGACCGCCCGCGGCGAAAAGCCGGACGTGCGCGCGGGCATGAATCTCGGTGCCGACGACTACCTCACCCGGTTCGCCGGACGTCCAGGTTGCGATCCTCAGCGACCGTATTGCC
>CBFGPU010000631.1:0-2602 GCA_965650715.1 uncultured Haloferula sp.
CAGCAGCGGCTCGGCTCCGATAGCGGGACCGACGAGAAGGGCTTCGGCATGTCCGCCGCGGTCGATGCCGATACGGTCCTGATCGGCGCTTACTGGGATCAGGATGCGGTTTACGGCTACATCGATAGCAGGGTGCATGCCTTCAGCCGCGCCGCCGCGGTGTGGTCGCCGCAGGGCCACCTCGATGCCGGCGATGGCAAATACCGTACGCACTTCGGCTCGGCCCTGGCGTTCGAAGGCGATGTCGCCGTGTTCGGCACCGACGAGGACACCACGCCGCGCGGCTACCGCGCCGGGGCCGCCTACGTGATGACGCGGACGGCAGGCGTGTGGACGAATGCGGGCCGCTTTTACCCTGCGGATGGCAAAATCCACGATCGCTTCGGCGTCTCCGCCGCGATCCAGGGTGATACGATCCTCGTCGGCTCGAACTACGCCACGGTGCCCGATTCGCCCGTGGACAACCCTCGCTTCGGTCGCGTCTATCTCTACAAGAAGATCGGCGGCGTCTGGACCGAGCACGCGCATTTCGACAATCCCGCGCCGCACGGGGACAGCGGCATGTATGGCGCGGCCATCGCCATCAGCGGCGACACCGTGGCGATCGGCGATCATTACGAAGGCCCGGGCATCCTGCATACGGCCGGCTGTGTCTATACCTACACTCTCTCCGGCGATACCTGGAGTTTTGAGGCGAAGCTGGTGGCGGAGACCCGCGCGACCATCGGCTTCTTCGGCCGTTCGCTTGCGCTCGATGGCGATCATCTGCTCGCGGGCGCGGCGGGGCAGTGGCGCGGGGAAATGTTCCACCGCAGCGGCGGCGTCTGGACCCGGCAGCCGGCCATCCTTCCGGAGCAAACGGCCTCCGGCTTTGCAAACGCGGTCGCGCTCGATGGCGGCACGGCCTTGGTATCGATCCTGCGTTCGAACGAATTCGCCGAACCGCTCCGGCGCGCGGTGGAGGTCCATGTTCTCTCGGCGGGAACCTGGACACGTCAGGCGACGCTTGTGCCGAACGACCCGGACTCCAACGCCAACTTCGGCTACTCTCTCGCGATCCAAGGCGATACCGCCGTGGTCGGTGCCATCACCGCCGACTACCGGGGCGCGGTGTATGTCTTCCGCCGCCAGGGCACGAGCTGGACCCAGCACTCGAAGCTGATCGCGCCGGATGCCTACGACCGTCAGCACCTCGGCGAACGCGTGGCGATCGATGGCGATACCGTGATCGCCACCGCACCCCGGATCTACGACGAGACCGATCTCGATACCGGCTCTGCCTACGTCTTCCTCCTCGGTGCCTCGCAAGCGGACCTCACCGTGGCGGACAAGAATGGCGTGTCCATCGCCGGGGGTAGCGGCATCTATGACTTCGGCATCGGGCTCACCACCGGGAGCGGCGGCTGGGGCGATGCCTTCACCCTCCGCAATCCCGGCTACGCGGACCTCACCGGCATCACCGTCACCAGCTCCGCTCCCGCGGACTTCACGGTGGGGAGCTTGACGAAGACGAGCATCGCTCCCGGTTCCTCCGCGCTGCTCCAAATCGTCTTCCACCCCGCCGCCAGCGGCGGGCGCAGCGCGACCATCACGATCGCCAGCCCCGACCACGAGCCCTTCGAGTTCACCGTCACCGGCACCGGGAATCATCCGCCGGTGATCTCCAGCCGGATCTACGCCGGTGCCTACCAGCAGGAACTCCTGCTCGATATCACCGAGGTGATCACGGACGCGGATGACGCCGAGATCGTCCGTGAACTCAGCACCGGCACCTCGCTCAACGGCGGCACCGTCACCCTCGAGGGAAACACCGTGCGCTACGTGCCGAAGTCCACCTGGTCCGGAAAGGACTACATCCACTTGAAGGCCCAGGACAACCGCGGCGGCTTCGCCGCGGAGTACGTCATCGTGGATGTCGTCGGCCCGCACTGGCTCGGCCAGATGACCGCGTTCACGCGGCCGCCTGAGGGAGGCCCCGCCACCATCACCTTCCGCAGCACCCCGTGGCGCGGGTGGATCTTCCAGCGCTCCACCGATTTGCAGAATTGGACCGAGATCGGCCGGAACAACACCTACGACTTTTCCACCATCACCTTCACCGACCCGGAGCCGCCTGTGGGCAAGGCGTACTATCGATTGAAGGATTTGTGAGGGGCGGGCATCTCCCCGACCGCCTGAGGGCGGAAGGACGGAATTGCGGCAGGGCTCCCCGCATTGCGATTTGCCCATGGTTTCCTCCGCAAATTGCACCGCCTGACGCTCGTCCTGCCCCGCAATCCCGCGGATTTCCGGGGTTCCGGGCCGTGGCACAGGGCCTGCGAAAGACCGCCCCCAACGGAGACCCCCGGGTTCCCCGCCAGCAACCGATACCATGAAAACGACAACCTCATTGACCCTCGCCCTCGCTCTCGCCGCGCCTTCCATCGCGACGGCGGGCGAAGCCGAGATGACGAACACCACCACGACCTCCGCACCCATGACCTACACCAGCCAGCATCAGGGTTGGTACCTGGGTGGCGGGGCGGACTACCTCTTCGATGCCGAAGAGCCGTTCTACAACGGCCACCTCGGCTACGACTTCGGCAATGGTTCGTCGTTGTTC
>CBFGPU010000632.1:0-2587 GCA_965650715.1 uncultured Haloferula sp.
GTTGTAAACGAGGGTCCAACCCAGCTGCTGCAGGTACTGCTTCAGCGGCGAGGGATCGGGCAGCGCAGCGAGTCGGGAGATGAGTTCCCGCCGGGCCTCCGCGGTTCCGCTCGCCTCCCGGGCAAGCGTGGCGATCACCCCGTTCTTCGCCCCCGGGAACTCCGCGAAGATCTTCACTGCATCCTCGGGGTTGCGCAGGGCCAGCATCCTGCCCGCGGCATTCCCGATCATGTTCTTCGCCAGCCGTGACTCGACGGTGGCGGCCCAGCGCAGGGCGGCCTCCGGGTCCCGGTCCGCCCATGCCGTGGCGACGGAGAGGATCGCCACATATTTCTCCGCATAGGGCGGCTGCGTCGCCTCCCGCGCCGCGGTCTCCGGGTCCATTTGGCCCCAGCGGAAGAAGAGCATGCCGGTCAGCATCTCGTTGACGGCCCGGGAGGGCGTCTGCGGGATCTCGGCCAGAGCGGCCTTCACGTCATCGGGGGAGAAACCGCAGATGATTTCCCAGCACTCCGCGCTTTCCCGGGGCGTGGGCTGGCTGCGCCCGGCGGTGTGGCGGATCGCGTTGAGCTTGTCGATCCGCTCGGTCCGGGACTTCGGGGCCATCGCCCGCCGCACCACCGATTGCAGCGTCACCGGCTTGTTTCCCGCGGCGTCCATCACGTGGCGCTCGGCGCTGTAGCCCAGCCAGATGGCCCCTCCCAGCGTCCCGGCAGCGAGGAGGATGCGGTATTTCCAAGCCAACATGCTTGTTAGGAAATCACAAAGGAGGAATTCCGCCGCTCTTTCCTGTGTCTTGAGCGGCCATATTTCAAACGCTTGGCCCAATTTTCAACCGCGACCCACCAGTAAAACAGACACGATTTTGTGTAAACCTCCCCCCCTCCCTTGGGCGTATAAGGCACGCCCCGTTGCCATCGAATCCCATGAACCACGCTCCCATGCGCACCATCCTCACGACCCTAGCCCTCGCCACCGCCTTACCCGCCTACGGGCAGAAGTGGTTCGAGGAGATGAAAATCGGCCCCGCATGGAGCAACACCTTCGCCGCCACCATCGATGGCAAGGAACAGCCCGCGGCGGTGAAGGGCATCCTCGTCGATCTCGGCGGCGATGTCCGCGTGCTCTTCGATACCGAGACCCTGCGCGTCGTTTCCGCCTACAAGGGTGGCGTCCACTGGGGCGGCACCCCCTGGACCGGCGACCACGGCAAGCTCGTGCGGATCGCCAACGAAGGCGACCACGCCTTCTTCAACACCCCCGCCGGTCCCGGCTGGGCGGATGCCTCCGGGAACTTCGCCGACAAGCGCTCGAAGGAGCTCCACGGCTGGGGCAACCTCGAACACGCGAAGTTCAAGGGCTACTACCGCGACGGCAAGAAGATCGTCTTCGCCTACGAGGTGCTCGGCGCGCTGGTTTACGAGTCCCTCGAGACCGCTCCGAACGGCGTGACCCGCCAGTTCCAGGTCGCCCCTCACAAGAGCGCGCTCAGCTTCATCGTCGCCGGACCGGATGACATCCTCACCGCGGGCGGGACCGAAGCCGAACTGAAGGGCGGCGTGTCCGTCGCGATCGGCGGCAAGGGCCCGACCCTCGCGAAGAGCAAGGACGGTCTGGTCGCGAAGATCTCCGCCGCCGCCGCGCCGCTCACCTTCACCATCACCTACGCCAAGGGAGGCAAGGCCACTCCGGCCGAGCCCGTCGATCTCGCCAAGCACACCAAGGGCGGCGAAGGCATCTGGAAGGAGACCGTCACCACCAGCGGCAACACGTCCTCCGACAAGAAGGCCGCCTGGGTCACCGACACCATCGGCGTGCCGGACAACAACCCGTGGAAGTCGAACATCCGCTTCAGCGGCTTCGACTTCATCGACGAGGACACCGCGGCGATCTGCACTTGGAACGGCGATGTCTGGACCGTCTCCGGCCTCAAGGGCGATTGGAGCAAGTTCACCTGGAAGCGCTTCGCCTCCGGACTCTTCGAGCCGCTCGGCCTGAAGGTCGTGGATGGCACCGTGATGGTCCACGGCCGCGACCAGATCACCAAGCTGCACGACCTCAACAAGGACGGCGAGGCCGATCGCTTCGAGTCCTTCTTCCGCGAGGAGACCGTCTCGCCGAACTTCCACGAGTTCGCCTTCGAGCTCCAGACCGACAAGGCCGGCAACTTCTACACCTGCAAGGCCTCCCCGGTCCGCGGCGGCGGTCGGGGCTTCGACACCATCTATCCGCACCACGGCACGGTCCTGAAGATCTCTCCGGACGGCACCAAGTATCAGGTGATCGCCACCGGCCTGCGCGCGCCCGGCGGACTCGCGGTCGGACCGAATGGCGAGATCACCACCGGTGAAAACGAAGGCACGTGGCAGCCGCGCTGCAAGATCAACTACTTCACCCCCAAGCAGGCTCCCGTCTTCCTCGGCACCGAGCCCAGCAAGCACGATGTGAAGAAGCCCTTTCACGAGCCGCTCTGCTACCTGCCGATGGAGGTCGATAATTCCGGCGGTTCCCAGGTGTGGGTGCCCCAGGGCATCGACTTCGGCCTGAAGCCCGGTGAGCTCATCCATTGCTCCTACGGCCAGTCCTC
>CBFGPU010000633.1:0-2584 GCA_965650715.1 uncultured Haloferula sp.
CTGCTCGATTTCCTGACTCCCTGAGTCCGGCGGTCTTTTCTCTTATATCGCCGATCTTATCTCCTCTTTCTTATATCGCCTCCCCGGCATACACCTTGAAGCGCGGCGGCCTCAGGAATCCCACCAGCCCCTGGTTCGCCTCCTTCGCGAACTCGATCGCGAGGGAGGAGGGCGCGGAGATCGCCGCCACCAGCGGGATGCCTGCCGCCAGCGCCTTCTGCATGATCTCGAAGGAGACCCGGCCCGAGACGAGCAGGAAGCAGCGCGACAGGTCGATGCCGGATCGCATCGACCACCCGGTCACCTTGTCCACGGCGTTGTGGCGGCCGATGTCCTCACGTACGACGTGCATCGTACCATCGGTCCCGAAGATTCCCGCGGCATGCAGCCCGCCGGTACGGGCGAAGACGGATTGCGCTTCCGCCAGCATGTCGGGAGCTCGCAGCAAGACCTCGCGCGGGAAGATGGCTTGGGCTTTCAGCGGTGGCAGGCGCTCCCGCACCGCCTCGATCGTCGCCTTCCCGCAGAGCCCGCAGGAAGAAGCGCCGAAGACATGGCGCGTGAGCCGCGAATAATCCACCTCGACGTCGTCCGCCAGGAAGAGGAGGGCGTGATTGGGTTTCGATCCGAGATCGATCTTCCGCACCTGGTTTGCCGCTGAGATCACCCCTTCCGTCCGCAGGAACCCGAGCGCCAGTTCCTCGTCGTGTCCCGGCGTCCGCATGGTCACGGCGACGGGGCGGCCGTCCACCGTGATCTGGAGCGGCTCCTCGACCACCACCTGATCGGCGGCCTCGTGCCCCTCCGCGTCGCTCGCCATGACCTGCTTGTCCATTCGTGTCGCTTGGGTAAGCTTGGAAGCATGGTTGGGAAAGCTCCGATTGCCCTCTTGTCCGCGCTCGCGCTCGCCGCCTGTTCCGGGCCGGCGAACTTGCACCGCGTGGATGAGAAGGTCTGGCGCTCCTCGCAGCCGGGACGGCACCACTTCCACGCCTTGGAGGAACAGGGGATCGGCGAGGTCCTTTCGCTCCGCCGCTGGCATTCGGACCGTCAGGAGGCGCCGCACTTGAAGCTCCACCACATCCGGATGACCGCGGGAGAAATCCGCGACGAGGACATGATCTCCGCGCTCCGTATCCTCGCCTCCTCGGAGAAGCCGGTGCTCGTCCACTGCTTCCATGGCTCGGACCGCACCGGCGTGGTGATCGCCATGTATCGTATGGTCGTGCAGCGCTGGCCGCGCGAGAAGGCCATCGCCGAATTCCTCGATCCGAAGTACGGGCACCATGCAAAGGTCTTCCCGAACATCCGGCGCTACCTCGAGACCGTCGATGTGGGGCGCATCCGCGGCGAAGTCTACGCGGCACCCCGGGTGACCACGCCGCCGGGCCGTCCCGCTTGACGCGGCGCGTTTCCGCTGCTTCTTTCCCGCCACCCGGACGAGACGCGCCGTACCCGGTCGAAGGAAAAGACGACGCACCTGAACCTCAATCAAGGTGCCTCATGAATTCCTGGATCCTCGTCATCATTGCCGGCCTTCTCGAAGTCTGCTGGGCCGTTGGACTGAAATCGACCCACGGCTTCACCCGCTTGTGGCCGTCGCTGTTCGTGGGGGCGACGCTGGCGGGGAGTCTCTGGCTGCTTGCCGCTGCCGTCCGGAATTTGCCCGTGGGCACCGCCTATGCGGTGTGGGTGGGCATCGGCGCGGGAGGGGCGGCGCTCACGGCGATGGTCCTGCACGGGGAGCCCCTGTCGCCCGCCCGCGTTTTCTTCCTGGCATTGCTTCTCGTTGCCGTCATCGGGTTGAAGGCGAGTGCGAGCCATTGAAAGGGGCATGAACCGCGTTGGCTCAATGCCTGCGCCGCACCTTCTTCACGAATTTCTCCATGGCCGCTTGCTGGCGCTCGATCTCCGCCACCAGCTTGAACTGCGTCCGGCAGCGGTCGAGGTTCTGGCCTTCGCGATGGATCTTGAAGTAGCCGTCGCCTTCGAGGAAATCGGTCAGGAAACGGATGCCGGTTTCCATCGTGATCAACTTGCCGCTGAAGGCGAGGTGCTCGACCTCGGCGTCGTTCAGGAAGTCGTTCGCGGCATCCATGTAGCCGTCCACCAGCGCTTCGAACATCGGCATCTGCATCACCACCTTCGAAAGGTCCTGCTCGTCCTCCGCGGCCGGCGTGGTCGCGGTCCGCACCAGGTCGCCGAAGTCGTAGAGCGAGGCCCCGGGCATCACCGTGTCGAGGTCGATCACGCACACCGCCTCGTCGCTGTCGGCGTCGATCATCACGTTGTTGATCTTCGTGTCGTTGTGGGTGATCCGCCGCGGGATCGAGTGCGCCGCCAGCAGGTCGAGCACGACATCCACCGCTTCCTCGCGCTTGCGCACGAATTCGATTTCTTCACCCACCGAACCGGCCCGTCCGTGCGGGTCCTCGTCCGCCACTCGCATCAGCCGCTCGAACCTCTTCCGGGTGTGGTGGAAATCCGGGATCGTCTCCTCGATCTCGCTCGCCGGCAGGTCGCTCACCAGATCCTGGAAGGATCCGAAGGCCCGCGCCGCCTGGTAGGCCTGCCGCGTGTTCTC
>CBFGPU010000634.1:0-2575 GCA_965650715.1 uncultured Haloferula sp.
TCGAACATCGAACATCGAACATCGAACATCGAACATCGAACATCGAACATCGAACGCCCAACGTTGAACGTCGAAGTGGAAAGGCAGGGCGCCACGAATCGGGCGGATCAGGCGCCGCGCTTCAGATCGAGATAGCGGCGCATGGCGGCGATGCGGTTCTCCACGCCGAGGCGCTGGAAGACGGCTTCCAGATGCTTCTCCACGGTGCGCGGGCTGATACCGAGGATGATCGCGGCTTCGGAGCTGGTTTTGCCTTCCGCGATCCATTCCATGATCTCGCGCTGGCGCTTGGTGAGAATGCCGACCGCCTCCTCGCCATCGCCCCGGTCTCCCAAGCGGTACATGAGGATGATCTCACCGCTGAGCTTGGGAAGCGCGGAAAAGGACAACTCCCCGCCCCCTAGGTCGAGCATGATATCGGTCCACACGGGGGTGACGGGGTTCTCCCAAGCCCTGTCCAATTCCCGGTCCAATCCGGAGATCCGGTCCGGCGGGAGCTGAAAGGTCGGTTCGTCGGGTGCCCACCAGCTTTCCGAAAGCGCGACGGCGGCATGATTGACGGCATACACCACGCCATCCGGTCGCACGGCGAAGACGGCCATGGGTGAACTGGTGGTTCCCTCCAGGAGCTTCACCCGGACCAAGGATTCCACGTTCAGGGCGGCCATGCGGTCCAGCACGCCGCGGGCGGTGAGGAGGATGGCATCGAAGCGCTCACGCGACTGGAAGGCGAAAGTCCCGGAGGCAAGGTAGGCGTGAATGTAGGCATTGCGACGGTGCGAGACACAGATCGCGCCAAAAAGAACCTCGTTCGGCGCGAGTTCGCTGAACACCTCCTGAACAAAGCGGCTTTTGCGGTAGTCGCCCGGCGCGGTGTAGTCGCTCATCGCGAAGCCGAGGTCGCCCGGGCGGTCGAAGTCGACCTTTCCTTGGATCGGATGTTCGACGATCAGGCGGTTGATGGCGGAAAGCCTCTCCCGGAGGCGTTTGGCGAGGGGCCCGTGGTTGGACACGCTGCAATAGCCGCTGAGGGGGCTTTTCTCCAGGATCACCGCTTCGTCCGCACCGATCAAATGCGGTACCTTTGCCACCAGCAGGTCCACAAAATCGTCGAAATTCGTGGCGCGATAGATGGCTTGGGCCAGGTCAAAGTAAGATTTTCCGAGCACGGGCGGGCTGAGTTGGGAGCTAGCAAAACCATACGTAAACTCCCGTAAGTATCAACACGCATTGTTGGACACCCCCATTCATGGCATTAGATTCACACGTTTGCGCTGGTGGTTTTCCCTCCAACCCGAGGCCGGTGCGGTTTCCAAAATTTCCATGATTTCCCTGGGGGGGGAAAAGATGGCCCCGTCGGTCCTTGAGACTGGCGGGGCCATTCACTTTTCTCGGGGCGCGCCCCGATGCTGATTGCCTTCCACAAGCCCTACGGCGTGCTGAGCCAATTCACCCCCGATCATCCGGGACAAAAGACGCTGGCGGAATTCGGCTTCCCCAAGGACGTGTTTCCGATCGGCCGGCTCGATCAGGACTCGGAGGGGCTGCTGCTGCTGGGAAACGAGCGGGCGGTGGTGAGCCGGCTGCTCGATCCGATGCACGGTCACCCGCGGACTTATCACGTGCAGGTGGAAGGACTGGCAGGACCGGAGGCAATCGCGCGGCTGGCCGCGGGAGGATTGGATCTGAAAGGTCACCGCACCCTGCCCTGCCGGGCGCGGCTGCTGGATCCCGCCCCGGAGCATCCGCCTCGCGACCCGCCGGTGCGCTACCGCAAGAGCGTGCCGGATTGCTGGCTGGAGCTCACCTTGACCGAAGGCAAGAACCGGCAGGTGCGGCGGATGACGGCGGCGGTGGGCTTTCCGACGCTGCGCTTGGTCCGGGTGGCCATCGGCGGACTGGCGCTGAAGGGCCTGGAGGCGGGAAAGTGGAGGGAATTGGACGGCGCGGCGCGGAGGGATCTGGGGCTACGGTGAGGTGATACTTCGCTGGGATTCCGCTCGACGGGTGTTTCTCGACAGAGTAATCAGGCGAACACCTTTTACGGAGTTAATCTGCCGCCCTGCTCCCACCTCGTCACGTTCATGAAAGTCTCCCGTCTTGCCGCCTTGGTGTCCGCGCTGGCCATGGCAGCGGCACAAGCCACCGAAATCCGTCTGATGGCGTGGAATGTGGAGTGGTATCCGGGCGGTTCACCGAATCCCGAGGATGCGGCGGTGGATTCCCAAAAGAAGCTGGTCACCGAAGTGGTGGCGCGGGAGAAGCCGGACATTTTCATCGGCCAGGAGTTGAGGAACTGGCAGGTCTTCGCGGATCTCTCGGCAAGCGTTCCGGGCCTGCGCGCGGTGGTCGTGTCTTCCTTCCGCAACGACAACCGCAGCGGGCTGTGGCCGCAGCAGGTGGGGATCTCCAGCAAGCTGCCGGTGGAAGCAACATGGGCGGAGGCATGGAAGCAGAGTGCTGACACGCCGCCCAGGGGGTTCAGCTTCGCCGCGGTCAACCTGCCCGCACCGGAGACGGGGGTGCTGCTGGTGTACGGCGTGGCGCGGACCGGCGGTCGGGTGCCGGTCGTCAC
>CBFGPU010000635.1:0-2565 GCA_965650715.1 uncultured Haloferula sp.
GGGCTCGATCTCGAAGCCCAGCGTGGTCGCGAAGCGGACCGCGCGCAGGAGCCGCAGGGAATCCTCCGCGAACCGGTCAGCGGGATTCCCGATCGCCCGCAGCACTCCCGCCGCGAGATCGGCCTGGCCGCCCACGAAATCGATCACCGCTCCGCTGTCCGGGTCTTCGAAGAGACCGTTGATGGTGAAATCGCGGCGCTGCGCGTCCTCTTCCGGGGTCGAGAAAGTCACGGTGTCCGGGCGGCGGCCGTCCCTGTAGGATCCGTCCGTGCGGAAGGTCGCGATTTCCACGGCGGTGCCGTGTTGCTTCGCGATCACCACACCGAAGTGCGCGCCCACTTCGTTCGAGCCCGGAAACAGCTTCGTGACCTGCGCGGGCGTGGCGGAGGTGGCAATGTCGTAGTCCTTCGGCTCTTTCCCCCGCAGCTTGTCCCGCACGCAGCCGCCGGCGAAATAGGCCACGTGCCCGGCCTTTTTCAGGCGGCGGGCGAAATCCACGGCGATCTGGCGGGCATCGGGCACGTCAAGGTTGGTAGGGGAGAGGGGCCGTGGGGACAAGGGTACTTCACGGTCTTTTCATCATGCCTCCATTGACCCGGCGGGCATGGCGGGACATGATTCGGCGACATGAGGTTCCTCCCTGACATGTTAACCCTCGCCGCTGGGGCGCTGCTGCTCGTGTCCTGTGGCGACGATCCGGAATTGGCATACCGGCGGAACGTCCAGACCAAGCGGATCGTGGAACTCGAAGCGCACCTTGCCCAGATGCAGGCCGGGATGCGGGAAGATGTCACGGAAGCCGCCAAGGACGTGGAGGAGTCGAAACGGATGGCGGATGAGACCGAGGCCTTCCTCAAGGAAAAGGAGGAGGAGTTCTATTTGCTGCAAAGCCAGGTGGAGAGTGCAAAGAAAGATCACGAGACCTACCGTCGCAGATATGTGGTGGAGGAATTCAAACCGGGGGCGAAGCCGTGAAGATTTTCGAAGACCTTCTGCCAAGCTACCGCGGTGCCGGGGTGATCGGAACCTGCCTCGCCTTCTTCGTGCTGGTGTCGATGGTCGGCATGGCCTTCTTCGCCTTCGATCCCGGCCTGAACGGCACGTGGGAATCCGAAACGGCGCTGGTCGCGCGCCAGGAGCGGGAGATCGGATATCTGGACCGGCAGGTCGAAGAAGCGAGGAAAAAGTACGATGACTATCGTAGGGCGAAGGGTTTCCGCGACTCCGTGAAGGCGAACATTGCCCGCCAGGAAACGACCGACAAGAGGCTCGAGGAAGTCGCCAATCAGATCGACCAGACCCGGGCGATGCTCGAGGACCTGAATTCCCGGCACGAGGAGTATGCGGCGGCCTACCGCAAGCAGGTCCGCGGGAGGGCGGTGGGGGAGGTGCTTCCCACCATCGTCACCCGGGACGGCCGCCGCTTGGAGTCCCCGCAGGTGGTGCAGGTGAATCCCGCCGGCATCCAACTCCGCTATTCGGACGGGATCGTGCGGGTGTCCGCCAAGGACCTGCCGCGTGAGATGTGGGAGCGGTTCCAATTCGACGAGGGGGAGATGGAACGTTACCTCGACGAGGAAGAAGCGACCGTGGACAACTACGAGAAGGGTATCGAGCGTGCGCTGGCGGAGGAGAAGGAGAGCTTGCAGAAGGAGCGGGAGGATTCCCGCAAGCAACGGATCGAGCGGTTGGAAGGTCAGATCCATGCATTGAAAGACCGGGTTCGCGTCGCCTCGCGCCAGTATGCCGCCCTGCGCCCCAACCCCTACCGGAACTACCGCACTCTCACGATGCTCATGCGGCAAGTGGAGAACGACGAGAAGGCGATCCGCAAGGCCGAGTTGGAATTGGAGCGGTTGAAGGCTCGGGGCGCGAACTGAGGGCAAAGGTGCGCCGAAGGATGGATCGGGTGAACTATGCCAACGGTTGTCGTCTTTTGGCGCTTGAGGTCCGGTCAAGATAGTCCTGCGTCTCCACGCAAGCGATTCCCTGATCCAACTGCTCCCGTGTGGCCCGGATCTCAACTTCCACGGCGACCGTTTATGCGTAGAGTTGTGTCGATTTAGTCATATTGTTGAATTCGATTGACCAACTTTGTTGTCATGTTAAGCCTGCCTTAGATGAATAAATTGTCGTCACTATTGCTTCAGGAATTTGATCTCGATGGCTCGAGCGGCGGCAGTTGGAACGATGCGCTCTCGCGGCGGCGTTTCTTGAAAAGGATGGGGGGTGCTACTGCGGTCACCCTTGTGGCGTGGCACACATCGTCCCTGCAATCGAGGGGCGAAACTGAGAATCCCGAAACCGCGGAGTCCGGCACGACAACCGAGAAGAAAACGGTGATGGACGGGGCGACCCAGGACACGGATCCGTATGTCAAGGAGGTGGTACTGGGCACTTGGTCGGGCGGGAGACAATTCATCCTCCGCCTGAGAGTTACCTCGGGGATCAAAAAGGACACGCCGAAAGGGGTCACGGCCCACGCTGCAGCGGTCTCCTTCGACGGGGCTATCGTGCTCCACCAGACTGCGGTCGGAGGATCCCCGGCTGCCGATATCTCCACCA
>CBFGPU010000636.1:0-2549 GCA_965650715.1 uncultured Haloferula sp.
GCAGTTCATTCAGCCGCGCCGTTGCCCGTTTCCGCGCTTCCTCCTGGAAAAGATGGATCGCGGGAAATTCGTCCGGTGTGAACCCGTAGGCCGTGTAGCTCGGCTCCGGTTCCACCACGTGCAGCACATGGAGCGCGGCGCCGAAGGCCTTCGCGAGCTGCGAGGCGGTATCCAGCACGCCCGGGGTGGCATTCGAAAAATCTACGGCGGCAACGATGTTTTTCATGGCATCCATTCCATAACACGGGATTCCGCCGGGTGCCACTTTCCACTCATCCATGCGCCGACTTTGCAAATCCGCGCTGCGGGTCCATCCTCCCCGCGTCATGATCAAGTTCCTCCACACCCGCATCCGCGTGGCCGATATGGACCGCTCCATCGCCTTCTACCGGAATCTCGGCTACCAGGAGAGCCGCCGCCAGGATTCCCCGCAAGGGAACAAGCTCGCCTTTCTCGAACTCCCCGGTAACGACGTCTTCCTCGAGCTCTGTTACTCTCCGGACTACACCGACAAGTGCCCGGAGGACCTGATGCACACGTGCCTCGGCGTGCCGGACATCATCGAATACTGCGACGGTGTCGAAAAAGCCGGAATCGAGATCTGGCCCTCCGGCTGGCGCGAGAAGTTCTCTTCCGGCGACCGCAAGATGGCCTTCGTCACCGATCCCGACGGCTACGAGGTCGAAATCCTCGAACGCAAATAGGCAGGGAAACCTGTTCCCGCCCTCGCCCGAGCCCCGCATGAAGGAAGACCAACAAGCGCGCCTCCCGGATGGTCGCGCGCTCGGCTACGGCGACTATGGGGATCCATCGGGCCAGCCCGTGTTCTTCTTCCACGGCTGGCCGAGCAGTCGCTATCAGGGCAAGCTGATGCACGACTACGCCGCCGGGCGGGGCCTGCGTCTCATCGCCCCGGATCGCCCCGGCATCGGCCTGTCCGACCCGCTGCCGGGCCGCGGCTTCTCGGCCTGGCCGAAGGACATCGAGGCCTTCGCCGATTCCCTCGGCCTCGGTCGCTTCCGGGTCTGCGGCGTCTCGGGCGGGGGGCCCTACACCCTCGCCACCGCCGCGGCCCTGCCGGACCGCGTGATCGCCGCCGCCGTGATGTGCGGGGCCCCGCCCTTCGGCAGTCCGGAGGATCAGGCGGACATGCACTGGGCTTATCGCACCCTTGCCGGTCTAAAGCGCCTCCGCCGGGCCGCCACCCCCGCCGTGATCGGGGCCAGCCGCTGGATGATCGCCCGCGGCATCGATCGCGCCCCCATGTCCTGGATGATGCGCTCGATCCCGCCCAGCGATCGCAGCGCCATCGCCGATTACGGCTGTTGGGAAAGTGTCACCCGCAGCTATCTGGAGGCTGCCAACAGCGGCACCGATGCCGTCCTCACCGATGGCGAACTCTACCTTGCTCCTTGGGATTTTTCCCCGGAGGACATCCGCATCCCTGTTGCTTTCTGGCACGGCCTCGCCGACAAAAACCTACCTTGCGAGGTTGCGAAGCGCCTCGCCGCCCGGGTTCCCGGTGCGGTCGGCCACTGGATCGAGGACGAGGGGCACTACTCGCTGCCCCTCCGCTTCCGCGGCCAAGTGCTGGATTGGTTGCGGAATGCCTCACCCTGACAAGTTACCATAGATCAGGCTTGAGACTTGGCTCCCGAGCGGGGAGCTTCGCCGCCTCAATCCGCCATGGACTGGATTCACACGATTCTCGGACCCGATCCGGCCGCCGGCCTGATGGTCGTCTTTATCCTCATCCTTATCGAAGGGGTCCTCTCCGTGGACAATGCCGCCGTGCTTGCCACCATGGTCATGCGCTTGCCCGCGGAGCAGCGCGGCAAGGCCCTCAAATACGGCATCATCGGTGCCTACGCCTTCCGCGGCATCTGTCTCGCCCTCGCGGCCTGGCTCATCACCATCTGGTGGCTGGAGCCCATCGGCGGCCTCTATCTGCTTTGGATGAGTTGGCAGCATTTCTCCCGTCACCAGTCCGTGGAAGAGGAAGGCATCCATGCCGTCGAGACGGAAGGCAATTTCCTCTATCGCCACACCATCGGCCGTTTCGGTCCCTTCTGGGCCACCGTCATTGCCGTGGAGGTCATGGACCTCGCCTTCTCTCTCGACAACGTCCTGGCCGCCGTCGCCTACGTGAAGAATTTCCCGATGCCCTCGAAGCTCATCCTCGTGTGCATCGGCGTCTTCCTCGGCATCCTCGCGATGCGCTTCGCGGCCCAGGGCTTCGTGAAGCTCATGCACCGCTATCCTTTCCTGGAGACCTGTGCCTTCATCGTCATCGGCATTCTGGGCATCAAGCTCATGCTCAGCGTCCCGCGCCACTTCCTGCCCGAAGGGAATCCCGTCCACGATTTCCTCGCCAGCAAGTACTTCGATCTCGGCACGTCGATCCTCACGCTGCTGATCTTCGTCGTCCCGGTGGTGGCCCACCGCCTCAAGATCGGTCCCAAGCCCGCGGCCTGATACCGGATTTTCCGCGCAGTTCGTTTGCGGAGCGGGGAGTTGCTGATAGTGATTCAATCACATGGCAGATGCGT
>CBFGPU010000637.1:0-2548 GCA_965650715.1 uncultured Haloferula sp.
CGGGCTGGTGACGGACTGGGCAATCTCGAACGACGCATGCGCGAGGCAGGCGGGACCTGTAGCATCAACACCGCCCGGGGACGTGGCACTACCGTCATCTTGAACGTCCCGCTGCTTGCTTCACCCGCCACCGAAACCTAAGCTTCTTTCATCATGTCCAAGGAACCCGCCACCGATGTCGCCATCGTGGAAGACAATGCCGCGCTCGGATCGAGCCTCCGCAAGATCGTGGAATCCGCGCCGGAGTGCCGCTGCGTCGGTGTATGGACCAGCGCGGAGGACGCCTTGAAAAAGATCGATGCTTTCCGGCCGCACGTGGTTCTTATGGACATCAACCTTCCCGGCATGTCCGGCATCGAGGCCACCGCCCGGGTCAAGCAGCACCTGCCGGATATCCAGGTGATCATGGTCACCGTCTATCGCGACCACGACAAGATCTTCGCCGCGCTGAAGGCAGGAGCCTCCGGTTATCTGTTGAAACGCTCGACCCCGTCCGATGTACGTGACGCGATCCGCGACGTTCGCTCCGGTGGCGCACCGATGAGTGCCGAGATCGCGCGGCGGGTCGTCGAAGCCTTTCACCAACCGGCCAAGCCGGAGCAATCCGGCGACGAAGTGAAGCTTTCAAAACGCGAGACCGAAATTCTCGAACTTCTTTGTGAAGGCTTGGCGAACAAGGAGATCGCCGACCGCCTCGATATCTCGGTCGAGACCGTCCGAGTGCACCTCAAGCACGTGTATGAAAAGCTGCATGTGCGGTCCCGGACGGAAGCGGCGATGAAGTTCCGCGATTCCAAGGAAGAGCCGCGCTTCCCGATCTGAGCCCCCTCGGGAACGCTCATACCCCCCTTGGGGTAATCGACGCATATGCGTCCATAATGGATAACGATTCTTGTAATTGCGGGATAGGCCGCAAAATCCCCCTTCCGGGACAACCCAAGAATCGTCGAAACCCATGAAAACCGCCCCTTCCGGCGGCACGCTTCGTGCCGCTATCCTTAGCTGCGCAAGCCTGTGCGCCACTTATACCGCCGAGGCCGCAAAGACCTGGACCGGTGCCGCTGACGCCACCTGGGAAAACGTGGCCAACTGGCAGGAAACAGCACTGCCGGCCACTACCGAAAGCGTTATTTTCAACGGCAGTTCCTTGTCGAACCTCGCGGTCGATCTTGGAGCGGCCCGGGTGATCGCCGGGATCAATCTCTCCAACCCCGCCGGCGCGGTCTCCCTCAACACAAACTCCCTGACAATCGGCAAGAGCGGGATCGACATGTCGGCAGCCACCCAGGATCTCACCATCAACTCCGCGGTGACGATCGCCTCCGAAGGCCGTCAGGCTTGGAATGTGGCAAGCGGCCGGGTGCTCACCGTCGCCGCCGTCCCCTCGAAGCCGGGAGTTCCGGCCGCCAACACCGGATCGCTTCAAGTGAGCACGACGGGCACCGTCGTGCTCGGTGCCGGCACCGCGAATATCGTTGCCGACCCCCAAGGGAATCCATGGATGACCTACGGGCCGAACGACTGGGCTGGCACGAATGCCGGAGTGGTTGTCCCGTCCGCCTATACCGCCGTGGACGGCGTGGTGCAAACCACCACTGCGGCGGGCGCGGTGAATACCATCACCGGTAATGTCACGACCGCGAATGGCATCGATATGACCGGCCTCCGCTTCAATGAGCCGGTCCCTTACGATCTGACGATCGCGAACAGCGGAACGGCCCGCACGATGACGGCCCGCGGCATCCTCGTCACCGCCAATTCCGCGGGAGGGTCGGTCGGAGGCAATCTCCGTAACAACGCTTTCATCCGCGCTGCCCGCGCCTCAACCGCCGGCTCCTCCTTCAACGTTATCCAGAACAGCGCCTCCGATTTCACCATTGGTGCGATTGTCAGCAACGGCAGTTCGGGGGCTCCGGTGAAACTTGTGAAAACCGGCCCTGGCAAGCTGATTCTCCTCCAAGAAAACGGCCACTCGGGCGGAACCTACATCGACCAAGGCATCGTCCAGTATGGCGACGGCAGCGCTCCCTCCGGCTTCGTGGGCTTCGGTTTCCCGGGCGGCGGCGACATCGTGAACAACGGCGAGCTTCATTTCCGCCGTTTTGCGGACGTGACCCTCGTCCATAACATCAGCGGCACCGGGCCCCTGAATCAATATGGTCCCGGAACGTTGAACCTCACCACCTCCGTCAGCACTTACACGGGTGCCACCAATATCTTTGGCGGAACCCTGGGCGTTACCTCGCTTGCCAACCTCGGCAACGGTTCCGTGCTGAACATCGATGGCGGTGCCCTCAAGTTCCTCGCCGCCATCGATCCTTCTACGAAAACCCTCACCATCGGCAGCGGCGGGGCCACTTTCGACTCCAACGGCTTCGCGGTGACGATGGCCAATCCGGTAGGCAGCGGCAGCAGCGGCGGGCTTGCCAAAACCGGTACGGGGTCGCTCAGCCTCGGTGCGGCAAACACCTACTCCGGCGGCACGGTGGTCTCCGGCGGCTCGCTTCTTGCAAGCAACACGACGGGCTCGGCTACCGGCAGCGGTGCG
>CBFGPU010000638.1:0-2541 GCA_965650715.1 uncultured Haloferula sp.
TTCCTCGCGTAAAATCCGCCGGGTTTCCTCGGGCCCGGCTTCCCTCAGCCGTTGCGGATCGAAGGGAGGCCGGTCGCAGATGAGTTCATACAACAAGGCTCCCAAACTGTAGATGTCGCTGCGCGTGTCCACGTCCCCGCCGCCTCCGGCCTGTTCCGGACTCATGTAGGCGGGAGTTCCCAGGAACTGGTCGCGGACGGTGAAGGTTGGGTCGTCGGTCCCGCCGCCAGCCGTGGCCTTCGCGATGCCGAAGTCGATCACCTTTGGCACCGGCACTCCGTCCTGCAGCCGCACCAACACGTTGGAAGGCTTGATGTCGCGATGGATCACCCCCTTCTGGTGGGCGTGCTGGATGGCTTGGCAGACTTGCACGAAGAGTTCCAACCGCTGTTGGATGCGGAGCTGCCGCGCATTGCAGAAGTCCGTGATCTTTTCCCCGTCCACGAGTTCCATGACGAAGAACGGCCTCCCGGTCGAGGTCGTCCCGGCATCGAGCACGCGAGCGATGTTCGGATGATCCATCAGCGCGAGGGCCTGGCGCTCGAGTTCGAAGCGGGCGATGACATTCTCCGTGTCCATCCCGAGGCGGATGATCTTCAGCGCGACCTGGCGGCGGACCGGCTCGAGTTGTTCGGCGTGATAGACGACGCCGCAGCCACCTTCGCCCATCCGCTGGACCAGCTTGTAGCGGCCGATGCACGCGCCGGAGCCGGCGAGGGCGGCGGCCTGGCCCGGCGGTCCCTCCTCCTCTCCCTCAAGGATCGCCATCCGCGTCACACCCGCCGGCATTTTCACCGGAGGGACATCGAAGAAATCCTCGGCCCGGTCACGGAGGGCCAATAGCTTTTCCAGCCTGCCGCGCAGGTGCGGATCCTCCTGGCAGGTGCGGGCGAGAAAGGCGTTCCGTTCCGCGGGGTCCGTCAACCCTGCCGCCGCTTCGAACAGGGTTCTCTCGATGCTTTTCGTGAAATCCATCGGCACCGGACGTCATTCGTTCTCCTCTTGGATCATCTGGAACAGGCGGGCCTTCGCATAGGCCCACTGCCGCCGCACCGTCCGCTCGGTGACGCCCTGAATCCCGGCGATCTCCGTTTCGGTCAGCCCGCCGAAGAATTTCAGCGCTACGACCCGCGCGCCCTCGGGATCTTCGGCCTCCAGCCGCTCCAGCATTTCGTCGATCAAAAGCACCCGGTCGTCCCGGCTGGTATCGGCGAGATCGAAATCCCCGAGATCCAGGGTCCCCGCGCGCTCGCCCCGCTTGACCGCGGATTTCTCGCGGGCGCGATCCACCAGGATCCTCCGCATGGCAGCGGCGGCGGCCCGGAAGAAGTGAGCGCGGTCGTTCCAGTCCCGCTCCTTCGTGCCGGCAAGCCGGATCCAAGCCTCGTGAACCAGTGCGGTCGGCTGCAAGGTTTGCCCGGGTTTCTCGCCGGCCATCCGCTTGGCGGCCAACTGCCGCAGTTCGTCATAGACCAGCGGCAGCAGCTCCTCCGACCGCAGAGCATCCCCGGAGCCCAAGGCGTGCATCACTCTGGAAAAATCGTCGGACATTTCTCGCTGAGTCACTCTGGACTCCCGACCAGCCTTGTCGATTCCGCAGTGCGGCGTCTTAGAAGATGCGGATACCCCGTCGCTCGCCGAAGACAGCGGCGCACCGTCGAACCCGCCGAAGCCGAAATCGAGACAACGCAGTTCCCCGGGTCAGGCCGGTGATTCATACCCGGGCAGGAACCGTGCGGACCACCTTCTTTTGCTTTGGCGGAGCACCCTCAAGCGGCGTCCTTGTCGGCGCGCTTGCGGCGGATGAGGGGGGGGCGTTCGCCGAGGACGACGGGGCGGTTGATGGTGATGGCCTCGATGTTGCCCTGCGAGGGCACGTCGTACATCACGTCGAGCATGAGGCGCTCGAAGATGGAGCGGAGGGCGCGGGCCCCGGTGCCACGCCGGACGGCTTCCTCGGCGAGGGCGCGGAGGGCATCGCGGGTGACGCGGAGTTTGACGCCGTTCAGGGCGAGCTGCTTGCTGTACTGTTTGACCAGCGCGTTCTTGGGCTCGGTGAGGATGGAGATGAGTTCTTCCTCGGTGAGCTTGCGGAGGGCGGAGATGACGGGCAGGCGGCCGATGAACTCGGGGATGAGGCCGAAGTGGAGGAGATCCTCGGGCTCGGTGAGGTCGAGGATATTCCCGGTGGCGGACTTCACTTCATCCGCGCTGCCGTGGAAGCCGAGGGTGCTGCGGCCCATGCGGCGCTGGATCATGTCTTCCAGGCCGACGAAGGCACCGCCGCAGATGAAGAGGATCTTCTCGGTATTGACCTGGATGTACTCCTGCTGGGGGTGCTTGCGGCCGCCCTGGGGCGGGACGTTGCAAACGGTGCCTTCGAGGATCTTGAGGAGGGCCTGTTGGACGCCCTCGCCGGAGACATCGCGGGTGATGGAGACGTTGTCGGTCTTGCGGCCGATCTTGTCGATTTCATCGACGTAGATGATGCCGCGTTCGGCGCGCTCGACATCGAAGTCGGACGCTTGCAGCAGGCGCAGG
>CBFGPU010000639.1:0-2540 GCA_965650715.1 uncultured Haloferula sp.
GCCTTCGTGAAGGACAACATCAACGAGATGATCCGCAACCTGCGCGACACCACCTCGCGCAACCAGGAGCAGGACTGGCTCAAGACGAACCTCGCGAAATTCACCCGGATGCTGCAGGGCCAGAAGGACCTGCTCACGGTCGGCAAGCTGATCCTCTCCGAACTCGCGCCCGTGGTCTCCGCCCAGACCGGGATCTTCTACCTGATGGACGGCGACGGGCCGGAGCCGGAACTACGGATGCTGGCCAGCTACGCCTTCACCGAGCGCAAGAACCTCAGCAACCGCTACCGCCTCGGCGAAGGACTGGTCGGCCAGTCCGCGCTCGAGAAGCAGCCGATCCTGCTGACAAACGTGCCGGGGGACTACATCCAGATCAGTTCCGGCCTCGGCGCGGCACCGCCGGTCAATATCATGGTCCTGCCGATCGTCTTCGAGGGCAAGGTCAAGGCGGTGATCGAACTCGCCTCCTTCGAACGCTTCAACTCGACCCACGAGGCCTTCCTCGAGCAGCTCGCCGAGAGCATCGGGATCGTGCTCAACACCATCAAGGCGAGCACCCTAACGGAAGACCTGCTCAAGCAGTCTCAATCGCTCGCGGGCGAACTCCAGAACCGCCAGGAAGAGCTGGAGAAGACCAACCAGGAACTCCAGGACAAGGCCGCCCAGCTCGCCGAACAGAACGCGGAGGTGGAGCGCAAGAACAGCGAGGTGGAACAAGCACGCATGGCCCTCGAAGGCAAGGCCCAGCAGCTCGCCCTCACGTCGAAATACAAGTCGGAGTTCCTCGCGAACATGTCGCACGAGCTGCGTACGCCGCTCAACAGCCTGCTCATCCTTGCCGACCAACTCGGCTCGAACTACGAAGGCAACCTCACGCCCAAGCAGGTCGAGTTCGCCCGCACCATCCTCGGGTCCGGGCGCGACCTGCTGCGTCTCATCAATGATATCCTCGACCTGTCCAAGATCGAATCGGGCAACTTCACGATCTCGGTCAGCGAGGTCGGCGTGGCCGATCTGATGGCGAACGTGGACCGTACCTTCCGCCACGTCGCGCAGGAAAAGGGGATCGACTTCGACTTCGACCTCCACCCGGACCTGCCGGCAAAGATCCACACCGACGAGCAGCGGCTCGACCAGGTCCTCAAAAACCTCGTTTCGAACGCGCTCAAGTTCACCGACAGCGGCTCGGTCTCCGTCAGCGTGGCACCCGTCGCGGGCAACCGCCTGCGCGGCCATTCGGTGCTGAGTGGAGTCCCGGAAGTGATCTCCTTTACCGTCACGGATACCGGCATCGGCATTCCGGAGGAGAAACAGATGGTGATCTTCGAAGCCTTCCAGCAGGCGGATGGCAGCACCAGCCGGCGCTACGGCGGCACCGGTCTGGGGCTCGCGATCAGCCGCGAGCTGGCCCGTCTCCTGGGCGGTGAGATCAGCGTGCAGAGCGAGGAGGGGAAGGGTAGCTCCTTCACCCTCTTCCTGCCGTTGCGCCCGCCCGGCATGGGCACCCCCGCGGTGCGCGACCTCGCGGCTGATATTGAAGCCGCAGGTTTGGAAATCTTCGGTGATACGGGACCTCGGATCGAGGATGACCGGGCCATCATCTCCCCGGATGATCACGTGGCCTTGATCGTGGAGGATAACCTGGACACGGCGAACCTGCTTCTCTCCAGCGCACGGTCGAAGGGCTTCAAGGGGGTGGTGGCTACGCGCGGTCACGAGGCACTCTCCATGGTTCGCGAGTTCCGCCCGGATGGCATCACCCTGGATGTCAGTCTTCCGGACATCGATGGCTGGAAGGTTCTCAACCGGCTCAAATCGGATCTGGCGACACGCCACATCCCGGTCTTCGTCGTTTCGGCCGATGCCGAGCCCGAAAACGCGCTGAAGGAAGGGGCGATCCGATTCCTTGGCAAGCCGCTCGATCCGTCCGCGGTGGACGAGGTCTTCGAGCACATGCGCCAGATGCGCGACAATCCCACCGGCAACCTGCTGGTGGTCGAGGACGACGAGACCCAGCGCAACAGCCTGAAGGAGCTTCTATCCGACACCCCGGGTCTTCACACGGTGGCCACCGCGGAAGAGGCGCTGGGATCCCTGGCCTCGGATTTGACATTCGATTGCGTGGTGGTGGACCTGATGTTGCCGGGCGCTTCCGGTTTCGAGTTGATCGGGGAGATCCGTGCCCGCTACCCGCAACTCCCGGTCATTGTTTACACCGGCAAGAGCCTTTCGCAGGAGGAAGAGGAAACGCTCAACCGCATGGCCCAAACGATCATCGTGAAGGACGTGCGGAGTCCCGAGCGGCTCTACGATCAGGTCGCCCTCTGGCTGCACCGCAAGGTGGCCTCTCTGCCCCAGCCGGGACGCGAAACCATCCAACGCCTCAACGATCCGAACGCGCTGCTCGCCGGGAAGAACGTGCTGATCGTGGATGACGACGTGCGCAACATCTTCGCCATGACGAGCTTGTTGGAGCGCCACGACATGAACGTGGTTTCCGCGGAGCAGGGAGCCACCGCGCTCAGGCTTCTACAGGAGGG
>CBFGPU010000640.1:0-2540 GCA_965650715.1 uncultured Haloferula sp.
TCGGCGGCGAGCGGTACAACTACATGCTGTTTATCCTGATCCTGATCGGTTTCGGGATTCTGGTCGGCCCCGTGAACCTGTTCGTCTTCGCGAAATCGGGACAGCGGCACCGGCTCTTCATCACCACACCGATCATCGCGCTCGGCACCAGCCTGCTGCTGGTGGTGCTGATCATCGCGATCGACGGCTTCGGCGGGCGCGGCATGCGGGTGGCCCTGATGGAGGTCCGCCCGGATGACGGCGAGAACTCGGCTTACATCTTCCAGGAACAGGTGAGCCGCACGGGAGTGCTGCTCGGCGGGGATTTTACCATGAGCGAGCCCGCGGCGATCTCCCCGGTGCCGCTGTCCTCGGACTCGCAGTGGAGCCGTCTCACGGAGAAGAACAGCGGTGGCGGGATGCGGTACGAAGCGAACCCGCGCGATGGCAAGCTGGAGGTGGACGGCGACTGGTTCCAGAGCCGGTCCGAGCAAGGGCAACTGGTGCGGGCGATCGTGCCGACGCGCGGGCGGATCGAGCTTCGCAATACCTCCGGTCCGCCGTCGCTGGTCTCCACTTTCGACTTCCCGATCGAGAAGATCTACTATCGGGACAACTCGGGGATCTTCTGGTACGCGGAGGGGATCGAGCGGGGCAAGGCCTTCGACTGCCGCGAAGCGCAACCGGCGGAGGTGATCAACTTCGTGAACGAGGCGAAGGGAAAGCTTTCGGGGCGGAGCCGGGAAGCGCTGGATGCGCTTTCGCCGGTCGAGCGCGGTGACCGTCACTTCATCGCAATCACGAACGAGGCGCCGGGGATCGAGACATTTGGCGGGATCGATTGGAAGGAGACGCGCACCTACATCACGGGACCTGTGGCGACGCCGTGAGCATTTAAGATCCAGATTCTAAACTCTAAGATCCAATTTGAGAATGCGATGAGCGGAGACGAAAAGAGATACGATCTTGAAGGCCGGACGTACGAGTTCGCGCTTCGCTGCCGCGAGCTTCTGAGAAGCCGGACTTGGTCGCCTGTCGCTTGGTCGGACGTTCAACAATTGCTCAGATCTTCGGGCTCGGTCGCTGCGAATTTCGTCGAAGCCGCAGAGGCGCTTAGCAATGACGATTTCCTCTATCGAGTGCGACTTTGCAAAAAGGAGTCCAAGGAGTCAGGGCTATGGCTTCGCCTGCTAAACGACAGCAACGAGTTTCCACAGGAAGCTTCGATCCGCTTCCGCGAGCTTGAGAGAGAAACCGGCGAATTGGTCAGGATTTTCGCCGCCATCATTCGAAAGCGCGCCGCAACAGCCTGACTTTCATTTGGATCTTAGAGTTTGAACCTTAGAGTTTCAATGTCCGCACCAGCAATCAAAGTCCATAACCTCTACCGCTACTTCGGCCAGCTCAAGGCGGTGAACGGGATCAGCTTCGAGATCCCGCACGGCTCGGTGTGCGGGTTCGTGGGGGCGAACGGGGCCGGGAAGACGACGACGATGCGCATCCTCGCTTCGCTCGATTACCCGACGATGGGGGTGGCGGAGATCTGCGGGATCAACGTGGTACATCATCCGGAGGAGGTGCGGCGCTTGATCGGGTGGATGCCGGACCACTTCGGCAACTACGAGCACATGACCGTGATGGAGTACCTGGACTTCTATGCCCGGGCCTTCGGCTACTCCGGCAAGGAGCGGAAGGCGCGGGTGCAGGAGGTGATGGAATTCACGGACCTGATTCCGCTCGCGGAGCGCTTCTCTAACAAACTCTCGAAGGGCATGACCCAGCGTTTGTGCCTCGGCCGTGCGCTCCTGCACGATCCGCAGGTGCTGATCATGGACGAACCTGCGGCGGGCCTCGACCCGAAGGCGCGGGTGGAGTTGAAGCACCTGATCCGCGTGCTGGCGCAGGAAGGGAAAACCATCTTCATTTCCTCCCACATCCTCTCCGAACTGGGCGAGATGTGCGACTCCCTGCTGTTCGTGAACGGCGGACGCATCGTCCACCACGGCGATGCCGAGACACTCAAGCAGGGCACGGACGCGCACGGTGGCCTGCTCTATGACGTGCAGGTCGTGGGCGATCCGCAGGCAGTGGCCGACTGGTGCGTGGTGAATCCGAACGTCGAGTTCCTCGAATCGCGCAAGGCGGGCGGACGCATCCGCATCGAGGCGGACGAGCCGGGGCGTGCGGCGGATATCCTCGGGCGGATGGTGAAGGACGGGCTGAAGGTGATCGAGTTCCACAAGGAGCAGCGCAACCTGGAGGACGCCTTCATCGACATGCTCGGTCGCATCGACCGCGGCGAGGGCGCGCTGCCGGTGGCACCGAAGCCGAAGGAGCCGGCCTTCACCCCGAGCGATCTCCCGAACTGATTTCATGAGCACCGCCGCCGCCACCACCTCCCCTCCCCCAGTGGCACCCACGGGTGCGGGCAGGTTCGACGATTTCAGCGACAAGCTCTCGCCCATGCTCGTGAAGGAGTTGCGGCAGGGACTGCGCGCGAAGACCTTCGTGATCGTCTTCCTCGCGCTGCAGGCCCTGCTGGCCGTGGTGCTGCTGTCCGC
>CBFGPU010000641.1:0-2536 GCA_965650715.1 uncultured Haloferula sp.
AACAGAACGATGCCGTCGTCGTGCCGGAGGGCATGGAAGCTCACGCCGGGGGCTTGAACGCGGATCAAGCCGGGGCAGCGCATCGGGAGGGGTTGTAGCGGAGGCGGGCCGGGATTCAAGCTTGAGGGCGAGGGGGAGCGGGAAGAAGGGGCGCGAGACGCACCCCCTCCTTGGGTGATCACTCGACCTTGAGGCGCAGGAAGCGACGGGTGTCGCTTTCCTGAACGGTCAACGTCGCGCGAAATTGTTCCTTCTCGGGGGTTTCGCCAATCGTCTGTGTGATGAAACCGGTACCGTTCCAGCTTGCGAGATTCTCGGACCACTGGGGAGTGCCCACGGGCGCGGTCGCGGACTTGAGGTGCCACCAGGTCAAGGTGAGGGTGCTGCCGCTGCGGGCAACCACGGGCAGGGCTGCGGCGGCATCCGGCGTGCCGGGCTGCGAACCGAGGTAATATTCCAAAAGGTTTTCCATTCCGTCGCCATCGGGATCATCACCTGTACCGGTCGCTGCAAGGCCGGCGTATCCGCCGATCCAAGCCTCGTAACCACTCGCACTGGTGATGCTGAGAGTGAAGGATTGGGAGACGACCTCGCCGTTCGCGTTGAAGCGCTCGATCACCATGGCATGATCGCCGGCCGGGCCGGCAAGAGTTCCCGAAACCACACCGGTGGACGAATCTATGGACAAGCCCGCGGGGACCTGAGCGCTCGCGCCGAACCGGAATTGCGCGGGAGAAACGAGAGCGCCGGAACGCAGGTTGGCGATGAAGGTGGTGTTCGAAGGGGAGCCGCCGAGGCAGGGGGTCTTGGACGAGACCGAATTACTCGACTGCCACTTGGACGCGATCGAGGCCTCCGGTTCGGTTCCGCCGCGGTAATTCGCGGTCGCCGTGGCGGCGATGGAAGCAATGGTGGGAGTGGGAGTCGTGACCGACCCGTAGGAGAGCCCAGCCACGAACACGGCGTTCTCCTTCGCGAGGATCACCGAATCGCCGCTGTCAACATAGCCGGGCCAGTTGCCGGCGAAGTGACTGGAACTGGAGCTGGGAACGACCATGCTTCCACCGGCAGGATCGGTGTCATCCGCGGGGATGCCGCTGTCCTTGGAACCCTGATAGATCACGATCAGGGTGCCGGCCGGGATGTCGTCCCACACCGCGGAATTCGCGAAGACGAGGCTGTTCCCGTCCTTGTCCGACAGCGACCAGTTGCGGAAGGAGCGGCGGTTGATCACAAGGATCTCGATCCACTCCATGTTGGCCGATGCCCCTTGGCTGAATTCATTCACGATCGCGTCCCTCGCCGCGGATGCGGAAGCATCGCGCAAGACCAGCCCGCTATCGTAGGTGTAGCCGGCCCCGACCTGGGCGGTGGTCACCGGGCGCAGCAGGAGGTTCACCGGCGGGGTGGTGAAGGGATCGCTGGAGAGAGCGCCGTCATTGGCGACGATCCGGCAGCGGACCAGATTCCCCGAGGGCACGGCACCGGCGGGTAATGTCGCTGTCGTGAACGCGGTGGGGGTCCAGGTTTGCGAGTCGGACGACTTCTCCCACAGGTAGCTGTACGAGAGCGCGCCGTTCTCGGCATCCGTCGCGGTGAGACCCGCAACGCTCACGAACTCATCGGTGAACGCCTGCGAGGCCGGTGAAAGGGTGGCGGCGGTGACCACCGGCTGATGGTTCGTCACGACACCGTGGAGCGTGACGACCAGGGAGCTCAGCGTGCCGACATCCGAGGAACCGCGGTCGGCAACCTTGACGGTCCAAGTCCCGGTCGAAGTCTCGCCCCAGTGCCGGACGCTCGAAAAGGTCCATCCGGCGTAGTCGATTCCGTCGTCGCCGTTTCGTTCCTCCGCCAGACGGCTCACCATCCCCGAAGGCGAGGTGAGGATCACCTCCAAATCACCGCGATAGGGATGCGTCGCGGTGAGCGCGACCTGCACATGCTCGACCCGCAGTTCAGTTCCGCTGAACGTGAAGCTGCGGGTGATGCCGATGGAGCTGTTATCCGGAATGGCCAATCCCAAACCACCCTGCGTCAGGGTCTTCGAGGCAGCCGGGCCGAGGTTCGTCCATGTGGCCGCCATGTTGACGGCGGCGGTGGCATCGACAATGCCGGCGCCGTATTTGTGGTTGAAGTGGAATCCCGCCGAGTTGTCGGCCCAACCGCTGTCGGTCGGATCGAACTTTGCGGCGCTGCGGATCAGGATCTCCTTCACGTCGCGCCAGCCCAAGCCGGGTTTCTTCTCGAGCATCAGGGCGATCACCCCCGCAACAGTCGGAGTGGCGGAGGAGGTACCGCCGAAGTCGTCGGTATAGTCGCCGCCCGCAGCGGCGGAGGTTTCGTTATAACCGTTGGTACCGGAGAGGTCCGTGGTGGTGATGCCGAGATCACCGAAATCTTCATCGCCGCTCGATGGGGCCACCACGACGAGATTCGCGCCCGACTCGCTGTAATATGACTGCTCGCCCTGGTTCGTGACGGCCCCCACCGCGATGGTGGCGGAAACAAAGGAGAAACCATGACGAACATCACC
>CBFGPU010000642.1:0-2529 GCA_965650715.1 uncultured Haloferula sp.
AAAAAGGTCTGGTTCTCCTTCGTCACCGTGAGTGTTATCAAAGTGTAATGCGCGCCCTCTGGACCACGCTTGTTCCGATGCTCGCCGTCGCCGCCCTGGTTCTCTGGGGAGGCGAGCGGCTTGCCCGGCGCACCGTGGAGGAGAGGATTCCCGCGGATCGCGAGCGGCTCTTCGACTTCACGGAAGCGATGCGCGCGGAGCTGGATCGCTTGGACTCGATGTATGCGGGGCACCTCTCGGGGATCGCGATGAATGCCCCCTACTTAAGTCGAGATCAGTTGGCCAGGCGCTGCGGGAATCTCGTGGGCATCCGTTCGTGTCACCGCTTCATCTCGACCCGCAGGGAATTCGAGGTCGAGGGAATGAAGCCACCGGTCGGTGAGGCGGGGAGGATCCCGGAACTGCTCGCCGAGGGCTCGGAAGGCCGGGTGCCCCCGAAGAACTCGGTGGTGTTGCCGAAGGAATTGTTAGACGGCGCCGGTGCGGCGAGCGGGTGGCTTCCGGGACCGGATGCGAGGCATCGCGTGCACTGGCAGCGTATCGCATCGGCGCAGGTGGTGGCCTTCGTGATCGACCAGGCGGAATTGACGGCTTGCCTGCAAAAGCACTTCTCGGCTTGGCGGAGCTTGCCGTTTTCGCCCCTGCAGGAAGCAGGCGAGTTGGTGGCGGTGGAGGGACCGGGCAAACGGGAATGGATCACTTCCATGAGAGGGGGACGGATCGGCCCGGCGGCATTGGTGATTCCTCACCGAACCGCGCTCGGCGAATGGCAGGTGCTGGCGTGGGACCGGCTCAAAACGGGAAGCACGCACGACACCGCGACTTTTGTCACGGCCTGCGGTGTTGCCGGGCTATTGGTTCTAACAGGTGTTCTCCTGCTGGCCCAGCAGCGGCGGGCGATCCGGCTCGCCGAGGAGCGCGTCTCCTTCGTCAACCGCGTGTCGCATGAACTCGGCACCCCGCTGACGAACATCCTGCTCAATCTCGATCTTGCGAGCCGCTCGATGGATGTCCGTCCCGCCGAGTCACGGCGGCGTCTTTCCCTGGTGCATGAGGAAGTACAGCGCTTGGGGCGTCTTGTCTCGAACGTACTGACCTTCTCCCGCGGCGAGCGGAAGACCCTCGAACTGCGGAGCACTCCGTGCATCCCTGACGAGGTGGTGGCGGGAGTTCTTGAGCAATTCCAGCCCTCTCTCGACCGGCGCAAGGTAAGCGTTGATTGGCAGCGGGGCGCGGGGATCAACACGCGGCTTGATCCCGATGCGCTTGCCCAAATCACGGGCAACCTGATTTCGAACGTCGAGAAATACGCCGGCAGCGGCGGCTGGCTCGGCATCGAAACGAAGATGGAGAACGAGCGCCTGCGCCTGCGCGTGAGCGACCACGGGCCGGGGATCCCGGTGTTGCAGCGTGAACGGATCTTCCAAGCCTTCGAGCGCGTCCACCGCGGGGTGAGCGAGGGATCCAGCGGCACCGGACTCGGTCTCGCCATCGCCCGCGATCTCGCACGGCGGATGGGCGGCGAACTCGTGATCGTGTCCGTGTCCCGGGGTTCCGCCTTCGAACTCGATCTCCCTGCTCCTCCTCACCTCGTGGTGATTTCGAACGAATCCGTCGCATGAAGATCCTCCTCGCCGAAGACGATCCGCTGACTCTCGAGGCCCTGTCGGCGTGCCTCGAAGAGGAGGGCTTCGACACGCTTTCCGCCGCGGACGGCAAGCAGGCCTTGGACCTCTGGACCGAGCACCGGCCGCAGTTGCTCTGCCTGGACATCATGATGCCGGAGATCGACGGCTTCGAGGTCTGCCGGCGGGTGAGGGCGACCGATTCCGCGGTGCCGATCCTGTTCCTCTCCGCGAAGAACGAGGAGATCGACGTCGTTGCGGGTCTGGGACTCGGTGCGGATGACTTTATCCGCAAGCCATTCACCCGTGCGGAAGTGATCGCGCGCATCCGCGCCGCGTTGCGGAGAGCCCATCCGGTCAATGGCAAGGGCCGCCGTTTCACCATGCTCGATCTCGCCGTGTATCCGGATGCCCTGATGGCCGAGCGGGCGGGAAAGGGGATCGAGCTGACGCGCCGCGAGGTTTCGATGCTGGAGCTGCTGCATCGGAATGCGGGCGTGCCGGTAAGCCGCGATGCCTTCCTCGACGAGTGCTGGGGCCTCGAGTATTTTCCGGATTCCCGGACCCTCGATCAGCATGTGCTGATGCTGCGGAAGAAGGTCGAGGTGGATCCCTCGAACCCGGCGATCATCGCGACGGTCCGGGGGACGGGCTACCGCTATGCGGAGAGGTAGGCTCCGATCCACAAGGTTCCCTCGCGGGACTCGGCCGGGAAACCTGCTTCGACCGCACACGGAGTGTGTGGACCACCTTCACAGCGCCCCGCGCTCGGCGAGGCGCAACAGACGCTGGTAGCGCTTCTCCAATTGCTTCGCCTTACCTTCGTTCCCCACCTCGCGATAGTAGCCGACGATCATCTGATAGATGCTCGATTCGGTGTTCGCGCGGAACCAGTCCTTGCTGC
>CBFGPU010000643.1:0-2526 GCA_965650715.1 uncultured Haloferula sp.
ATGCCGCAACCCAAGACCGACAAGCTTCTCGCCGCGAACCGCGGTGAAATCGCCATCCGCATTTTCCGCGCCGCCAACGAACTCGGTCTGCGCACCGTCTCGATCTTCGCCGAGGAGGACCGCTTCTCGCGCCACCGCTTCAAAGCGGACGAGGCCTACCAGCTCGACCAGAACAAGGGACCGGTAGGGGCCTACCTCGATGTCGACGGGATCGCGGCGCTGGCGAAGTCCAAGGGTGTGACCCTCGTGCACCCCGGCTACGGCTTCTTGTCCGAGAACGCCGCCTTCGCCCGGGCCTGTGCCCGGGAGGGCATGACCTTCGTCGGCCCCTCCCCCGAATTGCTGGAAAGCATGGGCGACAAGACCGCCGCGCGGCAATTGGCGTCGAAGTTCAATGTCCCCACTCTCCCCGGCACCGAGGAGCCCATCACCGATCCAACCGAGGCCTTGAAGGTGGCGAGAGAGATCGGCTTCCCGCTCATCATCAAGGCGGCCTTCGGGGGCGGCGGACGCGGCATGCGCGTGGTCGAGAAGCCCGAACAACTCGCCGGCCTTCTCGCCGAGGCCCAGAGCGAGGCCGAGAAGGCCTTCGGCAATCCCGCCGTTTTTCTCGAACGCTACATCTCCCGCGCCAAGCACATCGAGGTGCAGATCCTCGGCGACCAGCACGGCAACGTCGTCCACCTCCACGAGCGCGATTGCTCGGTGCAGCGGCGCTACCAGAAGGTGGTGGAGATCGCCCCCTCCGTGGAGCTCGATCCCGTCGTCCGCAAGGAACTCTGCGACGCCGCCGTCACGCTGGCCAAGGGCATCGGCTACAACAACGCGGGCACCGTCGAGTTCCTCTACGACATGGACCGCAAGGATTGGTTCTTCATCGAGATGAACCCGCGCATCCAGGTGGAACACACCGTGACCGAGTGCGTCACGGGCATCGACCTGGTACGCTCGCAGATCCTGGTGGCCAAGGGCTACTCGCTCTTCAGCGATGAGATCGCGATCCCGCCACAGGACGAGATTCCCTGCAACGGCTATGCGATCCAATGTCGTATCACGACGGAGGATCCGGAGAAGGGCTTCGCGCCCGACTACGGCCGCATCCTGAATTACCGCTCCGCCGCGGGCTTCGGCATCCGCCTCGATGCTGGCTCGGGCGACGCGGGCTCGGTGATCACGCCCTTCTACGACTCGATGCTGGTGAAGCTCACCGCCATGGGACGCGACTTCGGGACGGCCTGCGTGCGCATGGACCGAGCCCTGCGCGAGTTCCGCATCCGCGGCGTGAAGACGAACATCCCTTTCCTGGAAAACGTCATCCGCGACGAGACCTTCCGCGCCGGGCAGGCCCACACCAAGCTCATCGACACCAAGCCTGAGCTGCTCAAATTCAAGCCCCGCCGCGACCGCGCGACGAAGCTGCTCTCCTACCTCTCCGACATCACCGTCAACGGCAACACCACCGCCAAGGGCTGGAAGCCGGAAAAGCCGATCCTCACTCCGCGCGTGCCGCAACCCGAGGTGAAGACCTTCACCGGCAGCCGCGACCTTCTGTTAGAGAAAGGTCCCGACGCCTTCGCGAAGTGGATCCTCGACGAGAAGCGCCTGCTGATCACCGACACCTCGATGCGCGATGCCCACCAGTCGCTCATCGCGACCCGCATGCGCACGACCGACATGCTGCGGATCGCGGAAGCCTATGCGGCCGGGGTTCCCGAACTCTTCTCGCTGGAGATGTGGGGAGGCGCAACCTTCGACACCGCGATGCGCTTCCTCAAGGAGTGCCCTTGGGAACGCCTGCGCCGCCTGCGCGAGAAGATCCCCGGCATCCTCTTCCAAATGCTCTTCCGCGGCTCGAATGCCGTAGGCTACTCGAACTATCCGGACAACGTGGTCGCCGGCTTCGTGAAGCACTCGGCGGACGCGGGCATGGACATCTTCCGCATTTTCGATTCGCTGAACTACCTGCCGAACATGCAGGTCGCGATGGAAGCGGTGCGCGACCACGGCAAGGCGCTCTGTGAGGCCGCCATCTGCTACACCGGCGACATCCTCGACTCGAAGCGCGACAAGTTCTCGCTCAAATACTACGTCGCGAAGGCCAAGGAGCTTGAGAAGATGGGCGCCCATATCCTTGCCATCAAGGACATGGCGGGCCTCTGCAAGCCGCAAGCAGCTTACAACCTCGTGGATGCCCTCAAACAGGAAATCGGCATCCCGATCCACTTCCACACCCACGACACCTCCGGCCTGAATGCCGCCTCGGTGATCGCCGCGGCGCGGGCGGGCGTGGATATCGTGGACCTTGCGATCGCCTCGATGTCCGGCTCGACCTCGCAGCCGAACCTCAATTCCGTCTGCGCCGCCCTCGCGAATTCCGAACGCGATCCCGGCCTCGATGCCGACACGCTCAACGAGCTCTCCGACTACTGGGAGGAAGTTCTCGCCCAGTACAAGCCCTTCGACTCCGCGCCGCGCGCCGGCACCGCGGAAGTTTACGAGCACGAGATGCCCGGCGGCCAGTACACC
>CBFGPU010000644.1:0-2523 GCA_965650715.1 uncultured Haloferula sp.
CGCCGGGACAGAGATGGACCGGACCACCGACCGCGGCGGAGAGGCGCTCGATGAGCTCCGAACGCGCGATCTCCACCTCCGCGGTCAGGCCCAGCCTGAGGCCCTTCCAATCGATGAAGGTGCCTTCCGGGGAAAAGCCCAAAGCCCGCAGAAGCTGGATGTTGTTGCCCCACTCGGGATGGACGTCGAGAGGCAGATGGGATGAATAGATCGCCAAACCGCCATCGATGGCCGTCTTGATCTTCTTATAGTAAGCGCGGATCAGCGGCTGGGTCCCCTGCCAGAACATGCCGTGATGGACCAACAGGAGATCCGCGCCTGCGGCCACCGCCGCCTCGACCACGGGGAGCGAAGCATCCACGGCCGCGGCGATGCGGGTGACCACGCCGCCGTTTTCAAGCTGGAGGCCGTTCACCGCGCCCGAATAGTCGGGGATCTCCGCGGTGCGGAGTTCGGTATCGAGGAAGGAGGCGATCTCGTGGAGGCTGGGCATGGGATCAAATATTCGGTGCCGACGAAAAGCTGGCAAGATCCGCGGGCAAGGGCGAATTCCATTCCCGCATCGCGCCCTGCCAGGAGACGGAAAGCCGGCAGGCATGCAGCGCGTGGCGCGGGAGGATCAGGCGAGAGAGGGACTCATCCGAAAGCTCGCCCGCAAATTGCTCCAGATATGGGCTGCCATCGGTGCCATAGATCTTGTCACCCACCAGCGGATGCCCGGCGTGCTCGAGATGGACCCGGATCTGGTGCATCCGCCCGGTCTCCGGGAAGCAGCGCAGGCAGGCGAAGCGGCCGAGCGCATTCGAGAAGCGCCGCTCGACCTGGAAGGCCGTGACGCAATCCCGGCCCGCCGGATCGACCGCCTGGCGCAGCCAGATCTCGCCGCCGGCGCGGATGATCGAGGCCTCGACCCGTAGCGAGGTCCACTCCGGCCAGCCGTGGACGAGGGCGAGGTATTCCTTCTTCACCGCCCGCTCTTGGAACTGGAGCGAGAAATGGCGGGCCGCCGCGGCATTCTTCGCTATGAGGACGAGCCCGCTGGTCTCGCGGTCCAGCCGGGTCAGGATTGAGAGCCGGGCTCCGTTCGTCCGCTCATAAAGGAGCAACTCCTCCAGCCCGCCGAGCAGGGTGGCCTCCACCTTGCCATTGGCCGGGTGGACGGCAAGCGGCGCGGGTTTGTCCACGACGATCCAGTCCTCCGACTCGTCGATGACGCGGAATTCGCAGACGGCGCGCACGGGGGAAGTTCCAAGGAAGAAGTTCCAAATTCCAAGTTCCAAGATCCAAGAAAGGCAGCATTCCGCCGACCGGTCAGCCGCCTCCTTGGAGTTTCGGGTGGGGGATCTGGAATTTTTCTTCCTTGGCACTTGGAACTTCTTCCTTGGAACTTCCCTCCACATGTCCGCCGACGCGCAGCACACCCTCGCCTCCCCTGCCACGCTTGAAGGAACCTCCCTGCACACCGGGGCCAAGGTCACCCTGACCCTGAAGCCTGCTCCCGTGGACCACGGTTTCAAATTCCGCCGGGTCGATCTGCCCGATCAGCCCTTCATTGATGCCGATGCCGACAAGGTGAAGACGGTCGAGCGCGCGACGACGCTGGCGGAGGGTTCGGTGAAGGTCCACACGGTGGAGCACGTGCTTTCCGCCCTGACCGGCATGGGCGTGGACAACGCGATCATCGAGATGGACGCGAACGAGCCGCCCATCGGCGACGGTTCCGCCCGGCCCTTCGTGGAGCTGATCAAGAAGGCGGGCATCGCCGCGCAGGATGCGCTGCGGAAGGTTTGGGAAATCCGCGAGCCGATCCACCAGGAAAGCGGCGACGGCACGCTGATCACCATCGTGCCCAGCAAGACCTTCCGTGTCTCCGTGACCAACGTGGGGCCGGACGGACGCTTCACTCAGTACTTCTCCGCCGAGGTCACGCCGGAGACCTACGAGAAGGAAATCGCCCCGGCGCGGACCTTCGTTTACTACGAGGACGTGAAGCCCTTGCTCGACAAGGGCCTGATCAAGGGCGGCTCGCTGGAGAGCGCGATCGTGATCCGCGGCGAGCAGGTGATGACCAAGGAGCCGCTGCGCTACACCAATGAATTCGCCCGCCACAAGGCGCTCGACGTCATCGGCGACCTCATCCTGAGCGGCAAGCGCATCCTCGGCCACGTCATCGCGGTGAAGCCGGGCCACGGCCCGAACTCGAAGCTCGCCGCCACGTTGAAGCGCGAATACGCCCGCGTGCGCTCGCTGGCCGCGCCCTTCCAGCTTCCGACTGGGGAAACGGTCCTGGACATCAACGACGTCCTTAAGATTCTCCCGCACCGCTATCCCTTCCTGATGGTGGACCGCATCATCGACATGGTCGGCGACACGAAGTGCACCGGCGTGAAGAACGTCACGGTGAACGAGCCCTTCTTCCCCGGTCATTTCCCGGGTCACCCGATCATGCCGGGCGTGCTCCAGCTCGAAGCAATGGCGCAGGTCTCCAGCGTGCTGATGCTCCGCAAGCCGGAAAACGCGGGG
>CBFGPU010000645.1:0-2509 GCA_965650715.1 uncultured Haloferula sp.
AGAGGGTCTTCAGCAATACGCCGCCGAGTGCCATTGTCCAGACGATGCCGAAGAGCGCCCAGCCCCAGGGCCCGCGCAAGGCGACGAGGGTGAGAGGAGTGTAGGAGCCCGCGATCAGGAGATAGATGCACGCGTGGTCGAGGGCCTGGAGGATCGGCTTGCGACGTTCGCAGGAGGTGGCGTGGTAGATCGTGGACGAGAGGTAGAGCAGGATGAGGGTGCCGCCGAAGACGCTGGCGGAGATGGTCCGGTAGGCCTCACCCTCCGCGATGAGGACCATCGCGACCAGGGCGGCAATGGCGAGAGCGGTGCCGATGGCATGGGTGACCATGCTCGCCATCTCCTCCGCGTGGCTTTCGCAGAGCGGGGATCGGGCGCGGATGGCTCCTGGTGTCATCGGGAAGAAGATGCCTCAAGATGGGGACTTCGTCGAGAGGAGTAGCGCAACTTCGCAAGTCCGCGGTGCCACGTCGCGCTACTTCAACTGGTGAAGGATTTCCGCAGGTGGGAGGGCAGGATGCCGAGTTGCTCGCGGTACTTCGCGACGGTGCGGCGGGCGACGGGGATGCCCTGGGTCTTGAGCTGCTTGGCCAAGGCGTCGTCGGAAAGCGGCTTGCCGGGATCTTCCTTCGAGATGAGATCCTGGATGGCCTCGCGGACGCCTGCATTCGACACCTCGCTGCCGTCGGCAGTCTGATAGCCGGCAGCGAAGAAGGCGCGCATCTCCATCAGGCCGTGCGGGGTGAGCACGTACTTGCCGGCGACCGCGCGGGAGATGGTGGTGGCGTGAAGGCCGATCTGGTCGGCGATCTCGTTCATCGTGAGCGGGCGCAGGTGGCGCGGTCCTTTTTCAAGGAAGGCGGGCTGGTGCTCGATGAGCTTCTCGGCGATCGAGAGGATGGTTTCCTGGCGCAGGGAGAGCGAGCGGATGAGGGTGCGGCCCTCGCGGATCTGCTCGCGCAGGAAGTGGCGGGCCTTCCGGTCGTTGGTGGTCCTGCCGAGCATGTCCTTGTAGAAGTCGCTGATGCGGAGCTTCGGCATGTACTCGTTGGTGAGGCGGGCGCGGAACTCGTCGTCCACCTTCTCGATCACCACGTCCGGCTGGATGTAGGGATTGCCGGTGGGATCGAAGTCGCCGCCGGGGTTCGGCGTGAGACGGCCGATGCGCGAGGCAGCTTCCGAGATGCGTTCGACGCTGGTGCCGAGGGCACGGGCGATCTGGGGATAGCGCTTGCGGGCGAGTTCCTCGAGATGATCGCGGACGATGCGGTATTCGAGGCTGCTGCCTTCGCCATTGCGCTCAAGCTGGAGGAGGAGCGATTCCTGGATGCCGGAAGCGCCAATGCCCGCAGGGTCGAAGCTCTGGAGTAGCTTCAGCGCCTCGTCCATGGTCTTCTTCGGTATGCCGAGGCGGGAGGCGAGTTCGCGGGCGGGCAGGTCGAGGAAGCCCCGGGGATCGAGGTTGCCGATCAGTTGGCGGGCAGCGCTCCGGACGTCCGGCTCGACCAGCGAGAAATCGAGTTGGTAGGCGAGATGCTGCTGGAGCGTTTCCGGCGCGACGATCGAATTGTAGAGGTGCTCGCGGCGCTCCTCGTCATCCGCGCTCCACGGATTCGCGCGGCGCTCCATGATTTCGAGATCGCGCCAGTCGTCGTCGGTCTCGTTGAGGTGATCGAGGGAATCCGCTTCCTCGGGATCGGGATCGTTCTCGTCGAGGGAGATGGACTCGGTGATGTCTTCGAGTACCGGGTTGATTTCAAGCGCCTGCTGGACGAGCTGCTGGAGCTCCATCGAGTTGGCCTGGAGGATTTCCAAGCTGCGCCGCATCTGCGGGGCCAGCGACTGCTGTTGTCCCAGCGATTGATGTAGCGAGGCATCTGCCATGGTCGGAATCCGCACCACTCCTGCGGACAAGATCCAGTTACAACAGAGCGCAAGAAAACGCTAGCAAATTTCGTGCCATTTGGAAAATTTATTTTCCTTGCGATGGCGGGGGAAGTGTGGGAGGGCGATGCCGGGTCGCGCGGTTGCGGGGCCGAGCGCCGCCAGAGTAGTCATCCCCTCCTACCCATGAATCGAGGAAATTTTTCACCGTTCGAGATCAAAATGCGCGCCGCAGGCGTGATGGAAGCCGCCATCGGTGCATTCCGCCACAACTACGAGGCGCTTTGCCGGGAGGAGACCGGGCTGATTCCGGAAGAAGCGATCCGTCCCGCTGAAGGGTTGGCGGTCTTCGAGCCGGGGAACGAGGGCTTCGATCCGGCCCTGCTGGCGCGGACGGCGGTGATCAAACTGAACGGCGGGCTGGGCACCAGCATGGGCCTGCAGAAGGTGAAGAGCGTGCTGGAGGTGCGCCCGGGAGTGGCCTTCCTCGATTTGATCGTGCGTCAGGTGAAGAGCCTGCGCCAAGCGAGCGGCGCGCCGGTGCGGCTGCTCTTGATGGACAGCTTCAGTACCAGCGACGACACGCTGGGCTATCTGGGCACGTATGCGGCGGACGGCTTTGCGG
>CBFGPU010000646.1:0-2503 GCA_965650715.1 uncultured Haloferula sp.
GCCGAAGATCAACGACCGCCGCGGAGGTCCGCCCCAGGAAACTCCCGTGTGGGAACGCATCGCCGCCATCTGCAAGGAAGCGCTCGCCCTTCCCGACACGGGCGATGTCCTGTGCTTCCTCCCCGGGATGCACGAGATCCGCAAGACGGTCGAGACGCTGGAGAACTCCTCTTTCACCCGCAACCACGACATCTTCCCTCTCCACGGCGGTCTGCCCCCGGCCGCCCAAGAGGCGGCGGTTTCCCCGGGCAAGCGCCCGAAAATCATCGTTTCGACCAACGTCGCGGAGACCTCGCTGACCATCGAAGGCGTGCGCACCGTAATCGATGCCGGCCTGGCCCGGGAAGCCAGCTTCGATCCCCGCCGCGGGATCGATACTCTCTTGATCCGCAAGATCTCGCAGGCCTCCGCGGAACAGCGGGCAGGCCGTGCCGGACGCACCGGCCCCGGCCGCGCCTTCCGTCTCTGGAGCGAAAGCGAGCATGCCCGGCGCGAGGCATTCGATGCTCCGGAAGTCCGCCGCGTGGACTTGGCTGAAGTGGTGCTGCTGCTCAAGGCGGCCGGCGTCGGCGAAGTGCGGAATTTCCGGTGGCTGGATGCCCCGCTTGAGGAGAGCCTGAGCCGCGCCGAATCCCTTCTCCACGATCTGGGTGCCTTGGACGCCGCCGGACAACTCACCGATGAAGGCCGAGCGATGGCCGCCCTGCCCTTGGAGCCGCGTTACTCCCGGCTGATGCTCGCGGGCGTCGAGCAAGGCTGCGTGGCGGAAATGGCTTTCGTCGCCGCGGCGGTGCAAGGCGAGGGCATCTTTACCGCTAAGCGCGGCGGGATCGGCCGGAAGGACTTCGTCTATCCGGGCGATGGCAGCGATTTCGAGGCCGAATGGCGCGCCTTCGATTCCGCGGCGGGCATGGACTTCGATCCCCGCCGTTGTGGTCCGCTCGGGATCCACGGCCGGGGGGCGCGCGAGGTGGCGCAGGGATTCGACCGTTTGCACCGCCTGGCCCTCCAGCGGGGCTGGCCATGGGAAGGAGTGGATTTCGCCAAGCGCCGCGAGGCCGTGGAGCGGGCGATGCTCGCGTCCTTCAGCGACCGTCTCGCGGTCCGCTTCGGCGAAGCGACCCTGGCCTGCCGCGTGGTCGGGAAACGGCGCGGCAAACTCGATGATGAGAGCGCCGCGAAGCAGGCCGCCGCCTTCGTCGCAGCGGAAATCACCGAGGTCGAGGGCCGTGAAGTGATCGTCCAGTTGCGCCGCGCCACGGCCATCGATCCCGCGTGGCTCCGCGAATTGTTTCCGGAGGACTTCCACGTCACCGATGGTGCGAGCTACGATGAACCCCGTAGGCGCGTGGTGGCCCGCAAGGAGACCCGGTTCCGCGACCTCGTCCTGGAATCGAAGGAAAGCGACCACGGCGTGAATCTCGACGCCGCCGCCGGGATCCTGGCCGAAAAAGTCCTCTCCGGAGAACTCATCCTGAAGAACTGGGACGCCGCCGTGGACCAGTGGTGCGCGCGCCTCGACGGCCTGGGCAAGTGGATGCCCGAGCTCGATCTCCCCGGGTGGTCGGAGGAAGACCGAGCCGCGGCGATCGCGCAGATCTGCCACGGTGCCGTGGCCTACAAGGACATCAAGGAGCGGCAGGTCTGGCCGGTGCTGAAGGAGTGGCTCAGCGCCCCGCAGCGCGCCGCTCTCGACTCCTACGCTCCCGAGCGAATCGCCCTCGCGAACGGGCAGAACCCCAAGATCACCTATGAAATGGGCAAGGATCCGTGGATCGCGCTGCGGGTCCGGGATCTCTTCGGCGTGTGGCAGACGCCCGCGATCGCGAACGGCCGCGTGCCGCTCCTGGTCCACATTCTGGCTCCTAACATGCGCCCGTGGCAGATGACGAAGGACCTCGGCAGCTTCTGGGCAAACGGGTACACCCAGATGAAAAAGGATCTGGCGGGCCGCTATCCGAAACAACCCTGGCCGGACGATCCGAAGGCATGGCTTGCCGCGGGCGGCGGGAAACGCTGAGTTGTCCGGGCCGTGCCGAAACTCATCATCCTACTCGCCCTCATCCCCATCGCCGGGGCATGGGCAGCCCGGCATTGGTTCTGGAGCCGCGTCCGTCTCGAAGGCATGCGCCGCGATTGCGAAACGGCCGTCAGGGACCTGCGCGTCCGGATGGGCCTTCCTCCGGGACGCCGCGGAACTGAAACCCACGCCGCCGCGCTCGGAAATGCCGTGCGCGAGTGCGGTCTCGAACTGCTGGAGCGGGATGGCGACAAGGTGGCGAAGGCCCGGGTGAAAGGCTCCTATCTCACGCGCGTTCTCCCCGCCCTCGTCGGCATCATCGTCGTCTTCGCGGCCTTCACCAAGCGTTTCCAAACGAGTTGGGTACTTGCCGCCGGCATCGGGTTCATCGGCTTCTGGACCCTGCTCCGGCTCACGGGCATGGCCATCGAATGGCGCGCCGTGGCCCGTGGGATTGAAGTGCTCAAGGCCACCCGCGCTCTC
>CBFGPU010000647.1:0-2501 GCA_965650715.1 uncultured Haloferula sp.
GCGCTCAGCGCAGGTTCCACCCATTCGCTCCCACGCCAACGTTGACCTTCCGCCGCGGCTTCGCAGAATGCTCACACTATGTTCACCATCCTCGGAGCAGACGGAAAAGAATACGGACCGGTCGCCGAAGCGAAAATCAAGGAGTGGATCATGGGTGGCCGAGCCAATCTCCAGACGAAGGCCCGCCGCGCCGACGGCACCGAGTGGCGCACGCTCGGCGATTTCCCCGAGTTCGCTGCGCAGCCCGCGCCCGGCGCAATCGAACCGCCCGCCGTCCCCTTCGCCACTCCGTCCGTCGCACCGGCCACCCCCGCCGGTCCGGCCCCGCTCGAAGGCACACCCGCCGACATGTCCGCCCGCCTCGCCGGACAGGCCGCGACCTTCGATCTGTTCGAGTGCCTTTCCCGCAGCTTCAGCCTTTGGAAGGACAACTTCCTGCCGCTGGTCGGCGTGACCCTGCTGTGCCTGATCATCCAGATGGTCGCCGGCATGATCCCCCTCGTGGGTTTCCTGAGCGGGCTTCTCCTGTCCGGCGTGTTCTACGGCGGCCTCTACTATTACTATCTCGGCAAGATCCGCGGCGAGGGCCGCGAGGTCGGCGACATGTTCGCTGGGTTCACCAAGGCCTTCGTGCCGCTGATGCTCACGGGACTGCTGATCAATCTCATCTCCGTCGCCTTCGCGGTGATTTTCTTCGGCCCTCTGGTCGTGGCAATCTTCCAGGCGGCGATGAGCGCCACACCCGAGACGTTTGAGTTTCCCACCCTCAGCGCACTGAGCATCGCCTGGATGGCCGTCGGCATCGTGCCGATGTTCTACCTCAATGTCGCCTGGACCTTCGCCTTCGCCCTGGTGATCGACCAGGGGCTGGGGCCGTGGACGGCGCTCGAGGTCAGCCGGCGCGTGATCTCACGCCGCTGGTTCAGCATGTTCTTCCTGCTGATCTGCGCCGGTATCCTCGGCATGCTGGGCGTCATCGGCCTGGGCATCGGCGTGGTCTTCACCATACCGCTGTTTTTCGGCGCGATCCTCTACGCCTACGACGACCTCTGCCGGCCACGGGGGTGAAGCGGGTAGGACCGGTCTCTGACCGGTCCAGGTTCGTCTGCCTTGAGGCCGGTCACAGACCGGCCCTACTTCGCGCCGCCTTCCTTGCCCAACAATACATCGAGCGAGAGCTTGCCGGGGCCGAAGGCGAGCACGATGAGCGACGCCAACAGGAAGAGGAACGGCGCCGCCGTCACGAACTGGTCGGGATTGCTGACGATCGCGTTGAGCGCATCGCGATCAGCCGTCCAATAGGCCACGAGCATGGTGAAGATGAGCGGCACGGAGACCGGGCGCGCGAAGAGCCCGAGCGCGAGCAGCGCGCCCCCGAGGCACTCGGTGCCGCCGGCGAGCACGGCGTTGACCTTCGGTAGCGGGATGTCGAGCGAGGCGAAGAACCCCGCCGTGCGGTCCAGGTTCATGAGCTTGCCCCAACCGGTCTGCGCGAACTGCCAGCCCCAGTAGAGGCGGACAGCAAGCAGCAGAGGTGACTGGAGGAAGGCGGCGACAGTATCGAGCTTGGCGAGCAGCGGGCGGAGTTGCATGGGCGTGGGAGGAAGTGAGGATGAGAGTGAAAGTGAGGGGGTGGTATTCCGAGCCAATCGCTCGTTCCCTGTCATTCTGAGCGAAGCGAAGAATCCAGAATGATGGACGCCAGCGCACATGCTGCTGGATCCTTCGCTGAGCTCAGGATGACAGTTTCGATAATGGGAAGGAATTCGCTCACCGTTTGCAGAACCACCCGAGCTGCATCCAGGTGGTGAACCAGCCCTGGACCTGCGCGGCGATTTCCTCACCGGAAGCCTTGGGGCGGGCCGGAATGCCCGCGGCCAGCGCGGCGGCGATCGGTTTGCCGGCGCGGAGGGCGAGGAGCACCTTGCATGCGGCGGGTTCGAGACGTTTGAAATAGATGCGGCCGTTCAGGCGGTGCACCGCGACGGCGCAACGTTCGCGCTTCGGGCGCGGCACCTTGGCATCCTTCACCGTGTGCACGCCGGTCGGGGCGTTGCTGGCGTCGCCGCGCAGCAGTGCTTCGCGTTTCTTGATCGCGATCAGGAAATCGTCCACCGGGTAATCCAACAGCAGGAGCTGCAGGTAGGGCTGGAGCGCGAGGCGGAGTTTCGCCGGATTCGCGCCGCGCAGGTCATCGGTCGTGAACAGTGGGAGCGCGGCGCCATCGTAGACCTCCACCTGCGCCCACTCGAAGCGGGCGAGGTCGAGGCAGAGCTCGGTGTGCGGCTTCGTCCACTTCGGTTCCTCGCGGATGAACTTCTCCAGCCGCGACGGCAGGTTGCGCAGGGTGAAGGAGCGCGAGGGATATTTCTGCAGGTAGGCTTCGGCGAGGCGCATGAACTTCCGATCCCCGAGCACGGCGCGCAGGCCCGGGCAGTCCTCGTAAAGGCTGTCGAGCACGCGGAACCAATACATGCGGTTGTAGATCTCGAGGCGTTCGA
>CBFGPU010000648.1:0-2499 GCA_965650715.1 uncultured Haloferula sp.
GCGGGGTCCGTCATCGCAAAAGCCGGGGGGAGCGATCGCTTACGGGGAGATTACCAAAATCGGCCATGCCGTCAAAACACGTTAGAGAAAAACGCGCATGAAATTGCACAAGTGCGCGAAACGGGCTACCCTGGCTCCAGCGACGCCACGGCATCCTTCACCGCCTGCTCGCCGGTTTCCGGGCGCTGCTGGTCTTTCTCGAGCTCCGTCATCACCTCCCCCAGCGCCGCAGGAGGAATGAGGCCGATCCGCTGCGCATGCTCGGATATCATCAGGCTGTCCTTCGCGAGGACCATCGGCACGCCGGCCTCCTCCGCCCGGTCCCGGGCGTGGTGCACCGCCTTGTCGAAGAGCGTGTCCTTGTCCGGGTCCACGTCGCGGATGTAGATCGCCAGGATGCGCCCCGGGTGCCGCGCGGCGATGTCCGCATAGATCTCCGGATCCTCCTGCCCCGAATCCCCGATCAGCACGAAGGGCAACTCGGGATAGGCATCGAGCAGGCCCAGCGCCTTCCGCCGCTTGTGACCGTGCCCCTTCTCCTTGATGAACTTCGTCCCGTCCACCCCGAGATCCCGCAGCAAGAGCGGGCCGGGCGGGATCTCGTTCAGCCGCAGGAAATCCACCAGCAGGTCGTAGAGGTTCCACGGCGAGCTGGAGATATAGAAAAGCGGATTGATCCGCCGGTCCGCCTTGCCCTGCTGCAGCGCATCGTAAAGCTTCGCCACGCCATCGAGCGGTTTGCGCGTCTTCGCGTTCTCCAGGAAGGTCAGCTTCGCGGCTAACAGCAGGCTGGTGATCCCCGTGTGCACGACCGTGTCGTCCAGGTCGCTGATGATCCCGAAGGCGGACTGGCGCGAGGGCACCAGCACGTCGTGGATCGCACGGACTTCGGCGCCATCGCTTCCGGTCCGCGCCTCCGCCTCCAACCACACGAGGCCGTCGTGCTCCTCATCCGGCGCCTCGAACTCCGCTTCGTAGTAACCTTCCTCATCGGCGACGACCCTTTGCTCCTGATCGCGGAAGCGGAGATGCACCGCCGCGCCCGGCACCTCGTCGCTTTCCCAGCGCCGCCACGTATTCGCCAGGTTGTCCCACCAATTGTCGTCATCGAGCGGTCCCCCGCCCGGCTGCTTCGCCAGCACCCGGCCCGAAACGCGCACGCCGGAGGCATCCGCATAGCCTTGGTAAGCCGCGATATGCCCCGGCTTGCCGCGCCCGGTCGCGCTGCGGAGACGGTGGCGCGCGGCATCCATCACATCCTCCGCGGATGCCACCGCGCGATGGAGCAGCTTCAGGACATGATCGTTCGTCGGCATCCGGCAACCAACCGCACCGGCAGGAAAATGCAATCGCTTCGCGCGCGCATGGCAAGGGACGCGGGCCACGCGCGTTCTGCAATCCCCCGTGATCCGCGGCGGGTTTTTTTGCATGTCGCCAGGCCCGCGATCCACCGGAGAGCGATCTCCCGGCGTGGCACGGGTCATGCGAAGGGCTTCGCGCGATGTCTCTTCCCAACCTGCAGCGGCGACGACTCCTCCTGGGGGTCGCGGCGGCCTTGTGCCTGCTCGCGGCGCTCGGCTTGCTGGCGGGGCAGGGATGGGTCGGCTCGGCTCTGGAGAGGAAGCTGGATGCCACGCTGGCGAAGGGCGGCTTCACGCTGCAGCGCGAGACTTCCTCCTGGACCACCTGGGGCGGCTTGGAGATGACCGCCGTGAAGCTCGGTCGCGCCGGCGAGCCCCCGCTTTTGGAGGCGGACAAGCTGGCGCTGCAGGTGCCCTTGGCCGCCCTCGCGGGCAAGGGCGGCGCGGGCCCGCGCTTGAAGGGCAAGCATGCCTCGATCCTCCTGCGCGATGCGCGCGGGGAAATCGCGCTCGAAGACGTGTCGCTGGATGTCGAGAGCCGTCGCGGCGAGGTGGTGGTTCATCATTTCAAGGCGAAGCAGCGCGCCCTGGAAGCCGAGGTTTCGGGCAAGGTGCTGGTCGCGGAGGGCGGCAGCGCCCCGGGCGCGGGAAACTGGCAGCCGGATTTCAATGCGGTGCGCGGCACCCTGGCATCGCTCCGGATGGAGGGCGCGAAGGAGCCCTTCCGCGTGACGGGCAAGTTCGAGGTGAATGCGCGGCACGGCGCGCCGGTCTGGAGTGCCGCGCTCTCCGGCGAAGGCAGGCAGATCACCTGGCAGGGCATCCCGCTCAAGAAGGCCAAGGCGCTCGCAACCCTGGGCAACCGCAATTCGAAGATCCTCGCGACCCTCGCGCTGCCGCGGGGAATGTCCGCCTTCACCGTCACCCGCGAGGATTGGAACGACTCGCCCTTCCTCTTCCACGGCACGCTCGCCGATGACTCGAAGCGCCGCGACGACTTCGAGGGCGACTACCGGCCGGGCAAGCGCGTGTGGACCGTGGAGCATCTCGAGGGCACCGCCGATCTCTGGACCCTGGCGCAAGACATCCCCGCGCTCGCAGGGCGCTTGCCCGAAACGGTGGAATGCAAGGTCTTCCC
>CBFGPU010000649.1:0-2492 GCA_965650715.1 uncultured Haloferula sp.
AATCGGCCTACACGGCCCGCGTCGAACGCGAGAAGGCGGAAGGCGTCAAATGGCTCAGCCTCGACCCCTTCGCCAAGGTGCAGCTCGACGAGACGAAGCGCAGCCTGGATACGGAAATCCGCCGCTTGAGCATGCTCGACACAAGCAGCCTTCCGAACACCGAGGCCGCCTACGAGGACGCTTACGCCGCTGTCACCAAGACCGGAGCCAAGAAGCAGGAGATCGATTCCGCGCTTTCCAAGGCCCGCGGCGCGAACATGCCGCAGAAGTACATCGACGAGCTCGCCAAGCTGGCTCCGGCCACGCCCGCGCCCTGAGTCTTCCCTTTTTTTTCATGTCCAACCGTACCGCCCGACGCAGCCGCAAGACCGCCGAGACGCAGATCGAACTCTCCATCGACCTCGACGGGTCCGGGGAGTCGAAGATCGCCACCGGAATCGCCTTCTTCGACCACATGCTGACGCTGTTCTCGCGTCACGGCCTGTTCGACCTGAATCTCGATGCCAAGGGCGATCTGGAGGTGGACTTCCATCACACGGTGGAAGACACCGGGATCGTGATCGGCGACGCGATGCGCGAGGCGCTCGGAACCAAGGAAGGAATCAAGCGCTACGGCAGCTTCTATCTGCCGATGGACGAAACCCTGGCCCGCGTGGTGGTGGACCTGAGCAACCGCCCGCACCTCGAGTTCCGGGCCGATCCGGCGACACCTTCGGCACCGAACTTCCCCTTCACGCTGGTCGAGGAATTCTGCCGCGCGCTCGCTTCGAACCTGCGTGCGAACATCCACGTCGAACTGCTCTACGGTCGCGACGGGCACCACATCGCGGAGGCGATCTTCAAGGGGCTCGCGAGGGCCCTGCGGGAGGCCTGCGAGAAGGATCCGCGGGTGAAGGGGATTCCCAGCACGAAGGAAGCGCTGTGAGAGAAGATATAAGACGGATGATAGAAGAAATTCGAGAGGAGATCTTGGATTTCGATATCGGAGTTTTTTGGTTCTTCATGGAGCATCGAATTTCCATTTTGGCATGACCACGGGCATCATTGATTACGGGGCGGGCAACCTGCGCAGCGTGGCCAATGCCGTGCACGCGCTGGGGATCGAGCCGCGGCTTGTCTCGAAGCCTTCGGAACTCGAAGGACTGAGCCACCTGATCCTGCCGGGCGTGGGTGCCTTCGGCGATTGCATGGGCGAACTCGCGAAGCGCGGCCTGGTCGAACCGGTGCGCGATTGGGCGCGTGCGGGCAAACCTTACTTCGGCATCTGCCTCGGCTATCAAATCCTGTTCGAGCAGAGCGAGGAAGCTGGCGGCGTCGAAGGTCTCGGGGTTTTCCCCGGCACCGTGAAACGCTTCACCGAGGACGGCCGCAAGATCCCCCACATGGGCTGGAACTCCGCGCTGCCGGTGAACCCAGGGGATGCCATCTGGAACGGTCTCGGAGAGGCTCCTTACTTTTACTTCGTGCACTCCTACTTTCCCGTTCCGGCCGATCCGTCGATCGTGGCGATGCGGACCGAATACGGCGAGACCTTCGCGAGTGCGATCCGTGCGGGCGCGGTGATGGGCACGCAGTTCCACCCCGAGAAGAGCCAGCAAGCGGGACTGAGGCTGCTGGGCAATTTCCTCGGCACGCCGGTACCGGTGAACTAGGGATACCCCGTGCGCCACGTCGCGGTCATCGTTGAAACTTCCACCCAATACGGGCGGAACCTGATCCGCGGAATCGCGCGGTTCGGACGGCTGCACGATTGGCAGATCCACTTCGAATACCGTGGCAAGACGGCGGCGGAACCGGACTGGCTGGCGGACTTCAAGGGCGACGGGGTGATCACCACCAGCCCGGACCAAAGGCATTCGCGGGCGTTGCGTGCGCAGGGGATTCCCGTCGTGGATCTCCAGAGCACCTTGCAGGATCCCGCCGGCGAGCACCTGATGGTGGACAGCGATCACCGGGCGGTGGGCCGCATGGCGGCGGAGCATTTCATCGAGAAAGGTCACCGGCATTTCGCCTTCCTCGGCTACAGCGACGCCAATGTGTCCCGCGAGCGCGAGATCGGCTTCACCGAGGCCCTGGCCGCGCGCGGGCTCAAGCCGCTCTGCCATCACACGCCGGAGCGCAAGGCGCGGACTTTCGAGACGCTGCAACGCGGCGACGAAGCCTTCATCGCCTCCCTGCCGAAGCCCTGCGCTCTTTTCTGTTGCTGGGACGAGGTGGCCTTCCGCGCGGTGCAGTCGGCGATCGAGCTCAAGATCGCGGTGCCGGAAGATCTGGCGGTGCTCGGCGTGGACAACGACCCGGTGTTCTCCAGCACCTCGCGCATTCCTCTTTCGAGCATCGACCCGGACATCATCCGGATGGGCTTCCTGGCAGCCACCTGGCTGTCCGAACTGATGGAGGGCAAGGAGCTGAAGCAACTCAAGCTGGAGCGATTGGTGCCGCCCAAGGGCCTGGTGATCCGGCAATCGACGGCACTGGATGCGATCGAGGAT
>CBFGPU010000650.1:0-2489 GCA_965650715.1 uncultured Haloferula sp.
GCCGGACTTCGCGAAGCGGTCCAGATTCGGGGTGCGGGCCAATGGATTGCCTTGGCAACCGAGCGAAGCCTTCATGTCGTCCGCGAGGATGAAGAGGACGTTGGGCCGCTTCTCTTCCGCACGGGCGGCAAAAGCGAAGCACAACAGGAGGGCCGCGAGTTTCATCCCCCGAGGATTTACGCGAGTTGAAGTTGCAGCAAGACGGCAGGGATACCCCGTGAGGAGTAGCGGGTCAGTTCAACGCCTTCCTCGAAGTCACCTCCAAGCCGCCGTGGCGCTTGTGTGCGAGGACGAACTCCTCGCGTATGGTTTCGTGCTTGTCTGCGGAGCCATACTCGATCGTTACCGTCACGATCCCCGCTTCATTGATCACGTTCGTGAGGCGGAAGACCGGCTCCCGGCGCAGGCGAAGGAAACAGAATAGCGGCACGTGCTGGTGGTTGGCATTCCACAACCATTGCGCGGGCAGGAAGTCGGGCACGTCCGCCAAGGCGGAGAAAATCGCCCGCACCCGGCGCTCCCCGTGACGGGCTGCGAGCCGTTCGGCCGTCTTGCGCGCCAGGATTCCCTCCCACCACGCCGCGAGCGGGTTCTCTTTGGCTTCGATCACCTCCTCGATGAGGTTGCGGGCGTGGAAAGCCATCGCCGCGTGCAGTTGTTCCCGGGTCATCAGCCCGGCTTCGAAGTCGTCGAAGAGCTGTGGTGGCGTTCGGAGCATGCGAAGTTCCCAGTGAGAAGTGCCAAGTTCCAGGATGGTCGGCAAGTCGCCGCCATTATCGCGCAAGGCCCGGGACTCCGCACCCGGAACTTTTCACTTCACGTTTCAAGCTGTTGGCACCTTGGAGCGCAGGCTCGCGGCGACTTGTTGGAAAGCCGCCGATACCGGATGCTCGGCCGCGGGGATCAGCGCCACCGGCGTCCCGGCGTCGCCGCGCTCGCGGGTCTGCGGGTCGATCGGAATTTGAGCGAGGAGTGGCACGTTCATGGCCTCCGCTTCGCGGACCCCGCCGCCTTCGCCGAAAAGATAGTAGCGCTGGCCGTGGTCGCACTCGAACCAAGCCATGTTCTCGATCATACCGAGGATCGGCACGTTCACCTTCGCGAACATCGAGACCGCCTTGCGCGCGTCGATCAGCGCCATCTCCTGCGGCGTGGTCACGATGACGGCTCCGTCCACCGCGACGGTCTGCACGATCGTGAGCTGGATGTCGCCGGTGCCGGGCGGCAGGTCGAGCACGAGGTAATCGAGATCGCCCCATTCCACCTGGCGGAGGAACTGCTGGGTGTAGCGGGTCGCCATCGGGCCGCGCACGATCACCGGTGATCGGTCTTCTAATAGGAAGCCCATCGACATGAGCTTCAAACCGTGCGCCTCGATGGGGATGATCTCGTCGTGCTCGTTGGCCATCGGGCGCTCGTGGCTGCCGAACATCTGCGCGACGGAAGGTCCGTAGAGGTCGCAATCGCAGAGGCCGACCTTGGCACCGCTTTTCGCGAGCGCGACGGCGAGATTCGCGGCGACCGTGGATTTGCCCACGCCGCCCTTGCCCGAGGCTACGGCGATGATGCGCTTGACGCCGGGGATCGAGGATTTGCCCTGCAGGGCTTCCGAAGAGGATCCTTGGGCACCCTGGGGTTCCTTCACCGCGATCTCGATCTTCACGTTGCCGATGTCCGGCAAGTGGTCGAGCGCGGCGTGACAGTCCTTGAAGATCTGCTCCGGGATCTTCGGATCCTTGGTCGCGACCTCGAGGTGCACGTGGAGGGTTCCATCCTGGTGCCGGATTTCCTTGACCAGGCCGAAGGAGACGATGTCCCGGGAGAAGCCGGGATAGCGGACGTTGCGGAGGGCTTCCTTGATGAATTCGGGACTCACGGCGGCGGAAGCAATGGCGGGATCGGCCCCGCTGTCAACCCGGGGAAATGCGCCGGGCCCGGGAAGCCTCTCCGGAAGCCATCGGGGAACCGAAGGTGATCCGGTCCCCGTTCTGAACGGGGCTGTCCCAATCCGCGGGGCTGCCGTTCCTGAAGCGGGCGTGCTCCGCCGCGGACTCGTCCCAGCGCTCCCGGAAGCTCAATTCCTCGAACAGCCCCCCGAGGGTGCAGGCCAGTGTTTCCACCTCGCCGGCAAAGCGCGGGTGACCCACGGTCACCCGCTTCGTTTCGATCCCGCCCTGAAGCTTCTGGAAGGCTTCGTGGAGATCCCGCGGGTTGTTCACGTTGTCCAGCGCGGCCGGACTGGGAAGGGGGAGCACCTTGGGATCGAGTTCGGAGAGGAAATGTCGCGCGCCATGTTCCCCCCGCGACAGCCATTCCGTGGCGAGCCCGATGCCGTCCGCTTCATAGATCGTGCACAGCGGTTCGGGCCGTCCGTCGATGCGGTTGGCGAAGCAGGTGGCGGCCCGCGATGCGTCGCGACCCGCAAGCAGGTCGGCGAGGGTGACCGCGTCCATCAGGAAGAGATCCCCGCCCAGCAGGAGCACCGGCCG
>CBFGPU010000651.1:0-2488 GCA_965650715.1 uncultured Haloferula sp.
AGGCGAACTTCTCCGGCAAGTTCTACGATGTGACCCACTACGGCGTCAGCCCGGATGACGAGCGCATCGACTACGACAAGCTCGCCGAGATGGCGCGCGAGGTGAAGCCCGCCCTCATCACCTGCGGTGCCAGCGCCTACTCCCGCGTGATCGATTTCGAGCGCATGTCCCAGATCGCCCGTGAGGTGGGTGCCTACCTCTTCGTCGATATGGCGCACATCGCTGGCCTTGTCGCCGCCGGGGTTCATCCGAATCCCGTCCCGCACGCGGACTTCGTCACCTCCACCACCCACAAGTCCCTCCGCGGTCCCCGCGGCGGCATCATCCTGTGCAAGGAGGAGTTCGCGAAGAAGATCGATGCCCAGGTTTTCCCGGGCATCCAGGGCGGCCCGCTCATGCACGTGATTGCCGCGAAGGCCGTGTGCTTCGGCGAGGCCCTCAAGCCTGAATTCAAGGCCTACCAGCAGCAGGTGGTGAAAAATTCGCAGGCCCTTGCCGCGCGCCTCACCCATCACGGCTTCCGCATCGTCTCCGGCGGTTCGGACAACCACGTGATGATGGTCGATCTCCGTCCGAAGGGTCTCAACGGCTCCGATGCCTCCCACGCGCTCGATGAAGCCGGCATCACGGTGAACAAGAACTCGATCCCCTTCGACACCGGCACCCCGATGAAGCCCAGCGGCATCCGCATCGGCACCCCGGCGGTGACCACCCGCGGCATGAAGGAGAAGGACGTCGAGCAAGTCGCCGATTTCATCGCCGAAGCCCTCGCCGCCATCGGCGACGAAGCCAAGCTCCACGCGATCCGCGACAAGGTCTTCGCCTTCAACCGGGCTTTCCCGATGCCGATGTGATCGTGGCGCACGCCTCCGGCGTGTGAAAGTCCGGGCGAGCCTCCGGCTGGCAGAGTAGCCGACCGCTCCGCTGTCGGAGACGACCGCAAGCCTCCGGTGCGGACGAACCACGATCTGCTTCCGGCTTTCCGTATCGCCCTGCCATGGAGTGGCGCTTTCCCAAGCGCCCTGAGGCGGGCGGGAGGATTCATCCTCCCGTGCTCAGCCTTCTCTGCCCAAGGTGGAAGCGCCGGCTTCTCGCGTTCTCCCCCGATCTGGCCATAGGTCTCCTTCTTGTTACCGAGGGACAGACCCCGCCACCTGCGGGACGAATCGACACCCTCACCTCACCGGATCCGGATCACATTCCGTCCCCGCCCATCCTTCTCCATTTTCGGGACCGCCGGGATATGCAGCTTCTCGAAGCTCGTGTAACTCTTCTCGTTGCTCAACGCCACTCTCTGGATCTCGCGCGAAAGCTCCTCGAGATGGATCAGGTCGATCCGCCCCACGGACAGCTGCTCGTCAGGATCTTCTTTAAGGAAGGTGTTGAAGTGGCTCATGACGACATGCCGCGGCTTCAAGCGGGTGAGCGCTTCCTCCGGATATCCCGGCACCTTGTCGGCCCCCGGTGCGCATAACAGTACCACGTCCAGAGCATCGCCCCCCGGAAGTCTCTCGGGGATCGCCTCCAGATCCCCGATCGCCCCGAGATAGAAGACAGTGAAGCTCTTCTTTCCCTTCGAGACCTTGATCAAATAGTTGAAGGCCTCGCCGGTCTTGTAGTCGCCGTTCCATCTGGGCTGATGGGTGAGGGGAGCCGTCACCTTCCCGTCGAAGGCGGTGTAGCCGCACTTCAGGTGCGGACCGTGCGTTCCCGGATAGGCCGTCACTTCCAGCCCGTAACCTCCGGGCACCGGACGGACCTTCACAGGCCCGCCTTGATCGCGGATCACTTCACAACGCCTCGTCACCTCGTCGTCGTTCCAGCCGGAGATCAGATTCTTGCAACTCAGCCCTCCGTAAAGTTTCACCCGCTTCTCCCTCCACCGCTCCGACGCGAGCGCCGGATAGGCATCGAGGAAGTGGTCGAAGTGGCTGTGATTGACCAGCACCGCGTCGGGCGGCTCGATTCTACCGAAAGTCTCTTTGACGCGGGTCTCTCGGGATTCGGGAGAGAAGAGCGGAGGGCCGTTGCTAACGAACGGATCGGTGAGAATGCTCAACTCTCCCAATTGGATCAAATGACAACCCGATCCGAACCAATAGAGTTGCAGCGTATCGGCGAACCCGGCTTCGCCCTTCCGGATCGAAACTTCCGACCGACGAACCTCGATCACCGCACCGTCCACCGCAGGCATCTTCGGACCGCCCATGCAGGTCGAAAGAACCGCCATGATCAGAAGAGCCCCGCAGGCCGCGGGTGCTGTCCAGCGCAAGGATCGATTGCTCGTGCGATCCGTTCGCTCGATCCTTGCGGGGTCGTGGATGTCGGTGGGCATAGGTGGGAGGCTGGCCTTCATCGTGCCCGCGGCCTCCGGTTCCCCGCAATCTCTAACTGGTTCCGGAGGGCGTCTTGGAAACGTCAGCAACCCCGGAGATTCACCGCCCCTCCGTCACCTTTTTCAAAAACCCCTCCACCTCCCGGGAATACG
>CBFGPU010000652.1:0-2486 GCA_965650715.1 uncultured Haloferula sp.
GCCCTTGCCACGCGAAGGCGTTGCGACGCGCGACCTCTCCGCCGACGCCCAGACCATCAACCCGTGGGGCGTCACCATCGTTCCGCTGACCGTCGAATCGAAGGATGGCGACGTCTTCATCCGGGCCAAGGATCCCGCCTACGCGACCCCCGGTCCCGACGAAGCCCAGAAGTTCCAATGAAGGGTCCGCCGCGCGACGGAATCTCCGGAAAAAGTCGCGGGAATCCGATTCCCGTGGGAAAGCTCGGGCGAAGCGCGCCCGTGACTCTCCGCAGGGAAGAACCCGAACCCAAGAACAAGCCGTGAAATCCCGTATCCTGCTCGCCGCACTCCTGCTGGTATCGCCGCTGCGTGCGGCGGAAAAGCCGAGCCTGCTCGTCATCCTCGCCGACGACTGCACCTACAGCGACCTGTCCTTCCATGGCGGCGCGAACGCCCGCACGCCGCACCTGGATGCGCTGGCACGGCAGGGCACCGTCTTCGAGCGGGCCTACCTGGGCATGGCGATGTGCTCGCCGTGCCGCTCCGAGTTTTACACCGGCCGCCTGCCGCTGCGGAACGGCTGTGCGTGGAATCAGGCGACGAGCCGGCCCGGGACGCGCAGCATTCCGCATTTCCTCGGGGCGCTCGGTTACCGAGTCGGCATCACGGGCAAAACCCACATCAAACCTGCAAAGGCGTATCCCTTCGAGGAGGTGCCCGGCTTCGACGACAACTGCGTCCGCGAACCCACCCGCCCGCATGATCTGGCGGGTGTCAGGGAGTTCGTGACCCGGGATCCCGCGCAGCCGTTTTGCCTGGTGGTTGCCCTCACCGAGCCCCATGCGCCATGGGTGATGGGCGATGTTTCCGCCTATCCGCCAAAGTCGCTGAAGCTGCCGCCCTATCTTGCGGACACGCCGCTGACGCGGCAGAGCTTCTCCCGCTACCTTGCCGAGATCACGTACATGGACGGCCAGGTCGGCGAGCTGCTTGCTTTGCTCGACAAAGAGGGTATCGCGAAGGACACGCTGGTACTTTTCTCCAGCGAGCAAGGCGCGCAGTTTCCGGGCTGCAAGTGGACGAACTGGGACAGCGGCCTGCATACCTCGATCGTCGCCCGCTGGCCCGGGGTGGTGCCGGCGGGCCGCCGCACGCCCGCGCTGGTCCAGTACGCGGACGTGCTGCCGACTTTCATCGAGCTCGCCGGCGGCAAGCCCGACCCCAGGGTTTTCGATGGCACCAGCTTCGCCGCCGTGCTGCGCGGTGAAAAGGACAGCCACCGCGAGTTCGCCTACGGCATGCACAACAACTATCCCGAGGGGCCGCCGTATCCGATCCGCTCGATCGGTGATGGCGAGTGGCGCTATATCCGCAACCTCTCGCCGGGGAGCACCTACATCGAAAAGCACCTGATGGGCCGCACCGAGCACAATCCCTACTGGGGCTCGTGGATCTTCACCGCCACGGAAAACCCGCGTCACCTGCGGCTGGTCGAGCGCTTCCTCCATCGCCCGGCGGAGGAGTTCTATCACACGGCGAAGGACCCCTTCGAAATGACGAACCTCGCGGCCGATCCGGCTCATGCGGAAACCAAGGCGCGCCTCGCGGCGGCGCTCGACACGTGTCTCAAGGACCAGCTCGACCCCGGGGTGCCGCTCGACACGCCGGAGGCCTTCGATGCTGCCCAATCCCTGAAGCCCGCCTTTCCCGGCAAGCCCTGAAACGCTCTCCCTACCACCAGGAGGCTCCTTTCCCGATCTCGCGGGTCAGCGCCTCCATGAGGAAGTAGTCTCCCCAGCTCGTGTACGCGCTTTTCGCCCCTCCCTTGCCGTCGCCGACCTCGCCATACCTGAGGATGCCGTGGACCGCGCGGTCGGCGTCCAGATAGCTGTCCGAACAGAGGCGGGCGAGCAGGGCGTATTTGGCGGTGCTGAGGGGGAGTTCGGAGAAGCCGAGGGCCTCGAGTTCCTGGAAGGCACAGACCGCGACGGCCGCGGCCGAGGAGTCTCGGATGCGGGGTGCCTCGTCATCGAGGCGGAAGTCCCAGAAGGGGATCGTGTCGCTGTCGAGCTGGGAGATGAAGTTGCGGGCGAGGCGGAGGGCCGTGTCCAGGTAGCGGCGGTCTCCCGTGTAACGGTGGCCGAGGGCGAAGCCGTAGGTGGCCCATGCAGCACCGCGGGCCCACTGGCTCTCGATACTACGTCCGCAGTAGTTATCGCCTCCGCGCGGCGCGCCGCTTTCCGGCTCGAAGCGATAGGAGTGGTAGAGGGAGCCGTCCGGGCGGACGAAATGGAGGAGCGTGGTTTCGCTATGGCGCACGGCGATATCGGCATGGAACGGGTCGCCGGTCTGGGCCGCCGCCCAGTATAGCAGCGGGAGGTTCATCATCGAGTCGATGATCGCCAGGCCGGCGTAGTCGCAGTCCGGGCGGTCCATGCGGCCCCATGCGCGGATGTAGTTTCCCTGCGGAATGAAACGTCCGGCGAGCAAGCGCGCGGCATGGA
>CBFGPU010000653.1:0-2485 GCA_965650715.1 uncultured Haloferula sp.
GAAGATGGCGGAGTTATTCACATGACACCTGACAATCAGGGCCGTTCAAAAATTGGACACGGATTTTCTTGTTAAGATTTCCGGATTTTCTACTATTCCGCAAAGGTCGAACGCTCTAACGGGGTTTGACCGGTCGGAAAAGTTCCATGAAAAGCCCCGGCATCATCGCGCCAGACCACCAGTTCTCTCCCGGTTTTGAAGCCGGATCCGTCCCAAGTGGGGGACCGATGAGGGGACGCCGGGTGGCACGGCGGATGAGCCCTGCGGGACGCTTCCGAGCTGCCCTCTCCAGAATCCGCAATCTCCCTGCTCCGTTTCCCCCGGAGTGGCAGAACGGGAATCCGTCCTGCCGCGAGTTGCGTTTCGCCTGCCCCCTGCGGCCCCTCCCTGGGCCCGCGACAAGTGAAACCGCACACCAGCCACCAGCAGATGAATCCTTTGGTCGCCGCCAAAATGCCCTTGTTCCTCGCTCCCGGACGGTTCCGGGCGAGCTTTTCCGCCATCGCCGCCGTCCTCCTCGGTCTGTCGGCACCTGCCTTCGCCGCTGCTGACAAGACCGTCAGCCTGGCGTGGGACGCCAATCCTGAAACCAACATCGCCGGCTACCGGCTGCGGTACGGCACCTCCAGCGGTTCTTATACGAACACGGTGGATGCCGGCAGCAGCTTGACCGCCACGGCGACCGGTTTGGACGGGGGGACGACCTATTACTTCACGGTTGTCGCTTACAATACGTCCGGCCAGACCAGCCCGAACGCCGCGGAAGTTTCCTACACGGTACCCGGCACGCCGAATCAGGCACCCTTGGCGGAGGGGTTTTCAATCACCACGGTCGAGGATACGAATGCGGCCGCCACGCTCTCCGCGATCGATCCCGATGGTGATGCGGTGACCTACACGGTGGTGAGCGCACCGTCCAAGGGAACCCTGACGGGGACCGCCCCGAACCTGACTTACCGGCCTGCCGCCAATGCGACCGGGAACGACAGCTTCACCTATCGCGCTAGCGACGGGTGGCTGGATTCCGAGACGGTGACGGTGAACATTGCCATCACGCCGGTGAACGATGCTCCGCTGGCCAACTCCACGAGCATCACCACGAGCGAGGACACCAATCTGGCCTTCGTCCTCTCCGCCTCCGATCCGGAGGGTGCCGCGCTGACCTACACGATCCTCAGCGCTCCGGCCAAGGGCACGCTCACGGGTTCGCCGCCGAATCTCACCTTCCGTCCGACGGCGAATGCCAACGGCAGCGACAGCTTCACCTTCAAGGTGAGCGACGGGACCCTCGAGTCCGGGACGGCGACCGTTTCGGTGACCATCACCGCGGTCAACGACCTTCCGGTGGCAAATGCCGGCTCGGCAACCACGGCGGAGGATACGCCGGTAGCGATCACGCTCTGGGGGAGCGATATCGAGGGCGGCAGCTTGACCTATTCCGTGGTCACCCCGCCGACCAAGGGAACCTTGAGCGGCACCCCGCCCAACCTCACTTACACCCCCGCGCTGAATTCCAACGGTGCCGACGCCCTCGTCTTCCGGGTCAACGACGGCACTGCGAACTCCGCCAATGCCTCGGTCACCATCTCGGTGACGCCCGTGAACGATGCTCCCCTGGCCAATTCCTCTTCGATTACGACCAACGTGAACAACCCCGTCGAGGCCACGCTCTCCGGGTCGGACGTGGATGGCAACCCGCTGGCCTACACGGTTCTTTCCCAGCCGACCAAGGGCACGCTTTCCGGCACCCCGCCGAACCTCACCTACACCCCGGGCACGGGGAACCTGGGAAGCGACAGCTTCACCTTCAAGGTGAATGACGGATCGGTCGATTCCGGGATCGGAACGATGAGCATTTCGATCGTGGCGGGGAACGCGGTTCCGACCGCACTGGCCCAGACGGTAAGCGCGACCGAAGACACGGCGAAGGCCATCACGCTTGCGGGCAGCGATCCGGAGAACAGTCCGCTGACTTATGCAGTGGTGACCCAGCCGACGAAGGGAACGCTCTCCGGTACGGCCCCGAACCTGACCTACACCCCGCAGTTGAATTACAGCGGCGCGGATAGCTTCACCTTCCGGGTCAACGACGGCGCGGCGAACTCGGCCAACGCCACCGTGACCATCAATGTGGCTGCCGTAAACGACGCGCCGGTTGCGACCTCCCGCAGCGTGACCACCCCCCGGAACAATTCGGTTGCCGTGGTTCTCACCGGCACGGATGTCGAGGGAAGCGCACTGACCTATGCGGTGGCCACCCAGCCGGTGAATGGAACCCTCACCGGCACGCCGCCCAACCTCACCTATACCCCGGCGAACGGCTTTGCGGGCAGCGACAGCTTCACCTTCTGGGTCAATGACGGATCGACGAATTCGCCGAACGCCACGGTGAGCATCTCGGTGACTTCCGCCAACCGCGCACCGGTGGCTCAAATCAACTCGACGTTCACCATGGTTGGCAAGGCGATACCGATAAGGCTCTCCG
>CBFGPU010000654.1:0-2471 GCA_965650715.1 uncultured Haloferula sp.
ACTTCCGGCCGCTCATCGGCGGCCGCGCGATCACGCCGATCAGGATCGCGGACGCGCAGAAGAACTCCGTCTACTGGCAGGCGACGGAGCAGCAGACGCCGAACATGGCGCGTTTCTTCCTCGCCAGCACCGATCCGCAGAAGCGGGAGAAGCTGGTGGACGAGCTGATCGCGCGGAAGGAGTTCTCCGAGATGTGGGTGATGAAGTGGGCGGAGCTGCTGCAGATCCGCACCTTCAACAACGGTCCGCAGCAGGTTTCGTACAAGGCGGCGCTCGGCTACTACAACTGGCTGCGCGACCGGATCGCCGGCAACGTCCCCTTCAACCAGGTGGTGAAGGAGATCCTCTCCTCCGAAGGCGGCACCTTCTCCAGCCCGCCGACGAACTTCTTCCAGATCGAGCAGGACACGCTGAAGCTCACCGAAAACGTGGCGCAGGTCTTCATGGGCACGCGCATCCAGTGCGCGCAGTGCCACAACCATCCCTTCGACCGTTGGACGATGGACGACTACTACGGCTTCGCCTCCTTCTTCGCGCAAGTGAAGCGGAAGAACGCGGAGGACCCGCGCGAGCGCGTGGTCTTCGATGGCGGCGGCGAGGTTCCGCACCTGGTGACGAAACAACCTGTGAAGCCGCGCTTCCTGGGAGCGAAGACGCCGGACGACTTCGGCAAGAAGTCGCGGCGCGAGGCGGTGGCCGAGTGGCTCGCTTCCCCGGACAACCCGTGGTTCGCCCGCAACGTCTCGAACATCGTGTGGTCGCATTTCTTCGGCACGGGCATCACCGATCCGGTCGATGACGTGCGGATCTCGAATCCGCCCTCGAATCCCGAATTGCTCGCGGCGCTCTCCGGCAAGTTCGTGGAATACAACTACGACGTGCGGAAGCTGGTGCGCGATATCTGCACCAGCCGCACCTACCAACTCTCCAGCGCGGTGAACGAGACCAACGCGACCGACACCCGGAACTTCTCCCGCGCGCTGGTCCGCCGGGTCCGGGCGGAGGTGCTGCTCGACTGCATCTCGCAGGCCACGCAGACGCCGAACAAGTTCAAGGGCCTGCCGCTTGGCTCCCGGGCGGTGCAGATCGCGGACGGCAATACCTCGACCTACTTCCTCACCACCTTCGGCCGTGCGACCCGCGCCACGGTCTGCTCCTGCGAGGTGAAGATGGAGCCGAACCTGTCGCAGGCGCTGCACCTTCTCAATGGCGACGCCACCCACAACCGCATCCAGCAGGGCAAGGTGGTGCAGTCGATGATCGAACAAAAAAAAGCGCCGGAAGAGATCATCCGGCAGCTTTATTTGAAAACCGTGAACCGCGATCCCACCCCGGAGGAGACCGGCAAGCTGATGGCAGCGGTCAACGAGGGGAAGGACGAGAAGGAGAAGCAGCAGATCCTGATGGACGTGTTCTGGGCCCTGCTGAACTCGAAGGAGTTCATTTTCAATCACTGAGGGATCGATAGGCGGCTTTGGGAAGCGGCGGTCCGCCCCTCCCTGGACGTCGCGGAGAAAGGTCCCCGCCTTTGTTCACGACAACGGAAACTCAGATTCGTTCAAATTTTTATCCTTTGGGATTGTCTACCTACGCGATCACGTGTAATTTGACCTCCATGCTGTCCCACCCAGCCCAGCCCGAGGAATCCGCAGTCGCCGCGGACGCCTTGGTCGATCCCGCAATACGGGAAAATCGCAGGCGGCAACTTACGGTGGAAGAGCTCCTGTCGCACTTCGACGGGGAATTCTTCCGCAACTGGTTCATCGACGGCCCCCGGCTGTTGTTGAAGGGCAAGTTCAGCCGTCGCGCGGGCGTATTCCTCGCGATCGGTGCCATGCCGGCCCTCATGGGCGCGGCCTATGTCATTCTTCCCGACGTCCTTTTCCCGACCCCGCAGCACAACGCCTTCTTCCACTTCGCGAGGACGGTGAGCAGCGATGTCGCTTCGCTGATTCCGCTTGGCATCGGAGTCGTCGCGTCCCTCTTCAGTTTCCGGCTGCCCTTGGGCTCCTGAGACCGCTTTTTTTGAGTGTGTTTTTTGACGCCACGCGACCCGGCATCCCTGCGGATGCCGGGTTTCGTTTTCTCTCGGTTCAGGCGACGGCCTCGAGCTCCTGCTTCGGGCCGAAGAACTCGAAGTGGACCTGCGATCCCGGGATGCCCCAGGCGAGAAGCTGGCGGTAGATGCCCGACATGAAGGGCTTGGGACCGCAGAAGAAGTAGTCGCAGTCGCGGCGGGGGATGACGCTTTCGATCAGCCCGGCATCGATGAAGCCCTCGCTATCGTGCCAGCCCGTCCCGCGGTCCTTCGGGTCCGGTTCGCTGTAGCGGACGTGGAGCTTGAGCCGGGGATGCTTCACCGCAAGTTCACGGAGCCTTTCCCGGAAGGCGTGCGTGCGGCCATTCAGGGCACCATGAATGAAGATCACCTCGCGCTCCGGTTGGGCCACGAGCACGGATTCCAGCATCGC
>CBFGPU010000655.1:0-2465 GCA_965650715.1 uncultured Haloferula sp.
CTCCGATTGATGATTGGAACATTGATGATGGATGATTTCCTCCCCGGCGCAGCCGCAGTCCGATTTGAAACTTGGAACTTAGAACTTGGAACTTGGAACTTCTCCTGCCAGTGCCTCTCCACCGCACCATCACCTTCCACCTCGGCCTCTTCCCCCTCGTCCTCCTCCTCTGGGCCTGGGCGGACTCCGTGCGGAACAGCACCACCTGGTTCCGCTGCACCCGCCCGGAACAAGCCCTCATGATCGGCATGGCCGGATCGAACTTCGCCGTCGGCACCATCGACCTCAAGCCGGATGCCGAACACCGCCGCATCCTCACCATCACCCCGGCCTACGGCCGGATCGAACGCTACCCCGTCTCCGGCGCGGGGACCCGCATCTTCCCCTCCCTCACCGGTCCCGATCTCTCCTTCGGGGTCCATCACGAGCTCACCCTGGACATCCGCCGCCTCCCCTTCTGGTTTCTCATCGCCTGCTATCTCCCCCTCTGGCTCGCCGCTTCGTACTGGCACGCCCGTCTCGTCGCGAAGCACCGGAAAGAATCCGCCGGCTGAAGTAGCGGCAGGGGTCAGGGGTCTTCTCCATTCCCCCGGAGCAGCCGCAGACTGATTTGTGATTAGAAGATTAGGGATTCCGCCTTTTCCCCTCCCCGGTACAGCCGCACTCCGGTTTGAAAATTAGAATTGGCAATTAGCAATTCCACTTTCCCCACACCCTTGTAATCCCCGGCCCCTACAAATTTAAGATACCTACGTTATCGCGTGGGCCTTGATATCTAGGAAATGCGAATCAAACCTTGATTTCCCCAGATTTACCGGCATTGTCCCGCCGCCGGAGCGGCCTTCTCCCCCGCTCCGCTTCACCCCCGCCTCCCACGGCGGATATCCCATCACCCTTCTCTCCCCTTATGAACACGGCCACCTCGCGCCGGGTGCTCCTCGCGCTCGGTCTCAGCACCCTCGTCTCCCGCGCTGCCAGCGTCTCGGAAGCCAGCTCCGCCTGGACCGCCGTCAACGGCAACTACGATTACCTCGCCGACCAGCAAACCGGCCAGCCCGAGAGCGACATCGTCGGTGCCGCCGGAAATCCCGGCTTCTTCACCACCTTCAACACGAACGCCGCCAACAACGACCTCGATGACACCCTGGGCTTCCGCCTCCGTCTCGATGCACCGGGCGGCAACAGGAACAGCCCCGCCTTCAACCGTGTCGCCTGGGTCGGCATCGATACCAACCAGGATGCGGTCCTCGACGTCTTCGTCGGACTCGGCATGCAGGGCAGCAGCGCCGTCCTCGGCATCTATGATGCAGGCAATTCGGCGAACACCTCGCCCAATACCACCTCCATCGCTTCCTCCCCTTACACCACGTACACCATCGGCGCTTCGAACTACAACTACCGCCCGGTGAACCACCTCGCCGACGGCGGCACCACGAACGACGCCACGCCGCTCACCGCCGACGACCCGGACTACTACGTGAGTTTCATGATCAATTTCAACGACCTCGTGACCTTCCTCGGCACCCAGGGCATCGTCATCGATGACGAAAGCCCGCTGCGCTACGTACTGGCCACCTCCACGCAGCACAACAGCCTGAACCAGGATCTCGGCGGCGTGAACGGCGGCGTGAACTCCACCTCCACCTGGGTCCAGCTTGGCGGCTTCTCCCCGTACTTGAATTCGCATGGCACCCTCGTCCCCGAGCCCGCCTCCAGCGGCCTCGCCGCCCTCGGCCTCGCCGCCTTCGCCCTCCGCCGCCGGCGGAAGTGACCTGCAAGCGATAAGGAGAGGGGACACTCCTGTCCCCGGCCCTCACGTCCCCCCCGACGACAAGAGTGTCGTCTCTCCTTAACGCTCCCGCATCCGGCGGAGCAATGGGAAGAGGGAACACTCCTCCCCCGGTGCAGCCGCACTTCGATCGATGATTGATGATTGATCCTTCCTACACCCTCCCCATCACCTCCTCGAAATCCTGCATCACCGCCGCGTCCCGCCTCTTCCGTCCGGGCCGGCCCATCGTCATCGCCGCGTGCACCGACCAGCGCGACCTCCCGAAAGCCCGCGCCGTCGTCGCCAGCGACAAGCCCATCGCCACGCAGGCCAGCATCGCCACCACCCGCGCCCGTGCCGCCTGCGGACGCCCGCGGCTGCGGCCCATCAGCTCGCGCCAATCGCAGCCCGATTGCAGCACCGCCGCCTCCACGCAGCGCGCCACCGTCTCCGCCGCCATGCCCTGCCCCACCTTCTGCAGCGCCTCCCTCCGGATCTCCGCCAGTATTGTCATCTTGTAGTTGTCGTTCTGTTGGAAAAACCCCGGAGTCCCCAAGGAGCGCCGGCGTCCCGCCGGTGATCTCCGGAAAGCGGCTTTGGCAAGGAGCGCCGCCACCCCGCCGGAGGATGGCCGCGGGATTTCTTGAACCGCACTTGAGACCCCGGCCCCCTCCCCGGCGCAGCCGCACTCCGG
>CBFGPU010000656.1:0-2459 GCA_965650715.1 uncultured Haloferula sp.
TGAGGCGGATATCGCTGAGGCGACCGCCGGCGGCGACGACCTTGCAGACGGATTCGGTCACGGCATAAACCGCGCCGTGGAAGGGCGACCAAGAGGAGAGGTCCGGATTGAAGCCCCAGCTCATGTAGGTGCAGGCATCGGTGTCGCCCTCTAGCAGCGGAAGCTTCGCCACCATCGCGTCCGGCGGCGTGAGCTGGTGCTTGCCGCCGAAAGGCCACAGCACGGTGCCCGCGCCGACCGAGGAATCGAAGCGCTCGCCGAGGCCCTTTTGCGAGCAGTAGTTGAGCCCGGAGAGAAGCTCGGTGGCGGATTGAGGATTGACGATGGCGGATTGGAAAAGGTCCTGCGGTGCCGACACGTGGACCTTCGCGAGCTGCTGGACGCCGTTTGTATCAAGGAAAGCGCGGCTGAGATCGACGATCGTCTTGCCACGCCATTTCATGCGCAGGCGGCCGGTATCGGTCACGTCCGCGACCTTCACGCATTCCAGGTTCTCCTTGTCGCACTCGGCGATGAAATAAGCGGCCTCGGAAGGATCGACACACACGGCCATGCGCTCCTGGGATTCGGAGATCGCGAGTTCGGTGCCATCGAGGCCTTCGTATTTCTTCGGCACCGCATCGAGATCGATTTCGAGCGAAGGCGCGATCTCGCCGATGGCCACGGACACGCCACCTGCGCCGAAGTCGTTGCAGATCTTGATCTTTTTGGTGAGTTCCGGATTGCGGAAAAGGCGCTGGATCTTGCGCTCGGTGGGGGCATCGCCCTTTTGCACCTCGGCGGAGTTTTCCAAGGCGGTGTCCGTGTGCTCCTTCGAGGAACCGGTCGCTCCGCCCACGCCATCGCGTCCGGTGCGACCGCCGATGAGCAGGATCACATCGCCGGGGGCCGGTGCGCCGCGATAGACTTGCGAGCGCGGCGCCGCTGCTACTACCGCGCCGATCTCCATCCGCTTGGCCACATAACCGGGGTGATAGACTTCCGAAACCTGACCGGTCGCAAGACCGATCTGATTGCCGTAGGAGGAGTAGCCGTGGGCCGCGATCTGGCAGATTTTCTTCTGCGGAAGCTTGCCCGGCAGCGTTTCGGAGAAGGGGGTGAGCGGATTGCCCGCGCCGGTCACGCGCATCGCCTGATAGACATAGGAGCGGCCGGAAAGCGGATCGCGGATGCAGCCGCCGAGGCAGGTCGCCGCGCCGCCGAAGGGCTCGATCTCGGTCGGGTGGTTGTGCGTCTCGTTCTTGAACATCACCAGCCACTCCTCTTCTGGTCCGCCGCTGATGCTGACGGGAACCACGATGGAGGCGGCGTTCACCTCTTCCGAGACCTCGAGGTTGTCGAGCTCGCCGGAGGCCTTGAGCTCGCGCATGCCGATGAGCGCGATGTCCATCAGCGTGACGGGCTTGTCCGCGCGACCGAGCTTCTCGCGGGTGGCGAGGTAGCTTTCCCACGCGGCCTTCACCGGCTCCGCGCCGGCCTCGAAGCTCACCCCATCGATCTTGGTCAGGAAGGTCGTGTGGCGGCAGTGGTCGGACCAGTAGGTGTCGAGCATCCGGATCTCCGTGATGCTCGGGTCGCGCTGCTCTTCGTCGCGGAAGTAGCCTTGGCAGAAGGCGAGGTCGGCGTCGGACATCGCCAGTCCGAGTTCCTTGCGCAGCGCGGCGAGGTCGCCGGCGGGCTTGGTGGTGAAGCCTTCGAGGATGGGCACGTCCGCGGGCGGCTGGATCGTCGGCTGAAGCGATTCCGGCAGGTCCATGCGCGCCTCGTGCGAATCGACCGCGTTGATCACGTAGCTTTTCACCCGCGCGACGTCTTCGTCCGAGAGGTCGCCCTTGAGCAGGATCACCTTGGCGGAGGCCACCAGAGGCCGCTCCTTGCCGGTCAGAATCTGGACGCACTGCGCCGCCGAGTCCGCCCGCTGGTCGAATTGCCCCGGCAGATACTCGACCGCGAAGGCGGTTTCACCGCTGGCGGGAGCCAGTTCCGCGTAGGTCAGGTCGACCTGGGGCTCGGAAAGGATCAGCCGCGCCGCCTGGGAGAATTCCTCCGCGGAAAGCCCGTCGATATCGTAGCGCTGAATCACCCGCACGCCCTTCAGCCCTTCCAGCCCGAGGGACTCCTTGAGATCGTGGAGGAGGTGCCGGGCTTCCGCGTTGAATTCGGGCTTCTTTTCGACAAAAATGCGGTTCATGGGCGGCTGGAGCTGCGGAGGCGCTGGATGCTAGCCGCCGACCCCGGGAGGGCAAGCCGGGTGTCCCTAGAAATCCCGGGAGCGGTACAAGAAAAACCCGCTAGCGCCGTTGGGGGGGAACGAAGGCAGCGGGTTTTCCCTTGGTATTTTCCGTCCTGGGGGGAAGGGGAGGGTTGGTTGTGGGGGGGTTTTGCTGGCCGTTTCGGCGGGGGGACCGGTCGGGCTTACGGGGGTCCTCATGGCGTATTTTGCGACAGCTCCACGTAGG
>CBFGPU010000657.1:0-2455 GCA_965650715.1 uncultured Haloferula sp.
GGCCCGCTCGCGGTCCTCGGGGTGAAGGTGCTCCGCCCACCACCCGGGAGCCGACGCTTCGGCGATGGTGTAGCCGAGCAGGCTCATGATATTGTCGCTGAGTGCCAGCGGCACGAGGCGGTCGGCTTCCACCTTCAGGCGGAAGATCACGCCGGGGTTATGCGCCAGCATCTGCTCGATCTGCGCGAGAGCCCGCCGCAGCTCGTCCGCCACGCGCTGGTGCTCCGACGCTTCCAGAGCCAGGGAGATGCGGTTTGCGACGGCGACCGCGAAGGTTTCCTCATCGGCGGTCCAGCGGCGTTGCGGCCCGACGTGTTCGTGGCAGAGCACGCCTTCCGCCGCGCCGCCGAGGTGGATCGGTGCATCCAGCATCGAATTGATGCCGAGGGGCCTGAGGTAGGCCTCCGAGAATTCGCAGGTGCGCGGATCCGTGTGGGCATCGTCCGCCGCGATCACGTCCATGCCCTTGAGGGCCTCGAAGTAGGCGGGGTAGGCCGCCGCCGGAAGCTCGATGCCGGAGCTGTGCCGGTCGGCCTCAAGCTCGTAGAGATCCACGCAATGGATGGCGGTGCGCGCGGCGTTGTAACGCCACACGCTGACCCGCGCGACGCCGAGGGTGCGGGCGTCCGTCTCGGTCAGGTTCCGGATCGTCGCGAGCACGTCATTGCCGATCCCGGATTCGCTGGTGAAGGCGATGAGCGCGCTGCGCTGGCGGAGGGTGCGCTCCTCCTCCTTCCGGTGCTGCTGCTCGGCCCGCTTGCGCGGGGTGATGTCCTGAATGTGGGCGATGAAATACAGCGGCCCGCCGTCATGGTCGCGGGCGAGCGAAACATTCAGCGATACGGGCACGACATGTCCCTGCGCATGAATGTAGCGCTTCTCCAGCTGGTAGGAGCGGATCTCGCCGCCGAGCATCCGGCGGAGCACTTCCATGTCGAGGTCGAGGTCCTCGGGGTGGGTGATGTCCTGGAAGGTGCGATCCAACAACTCGGCTTCCGAGTAACCGACCAGCTCGCACAGCGCGCGGTTCACCTTGAGCCATTTGCCGTCCGGCAGGACGAGGGCGATGCCGATGGGCGCATGCTCGAAGGCTTCGGCGAAACGTTTTTCGCTTTCCGCGAGGCGATGGCTCTGGGCTTCCATCTCCAGCGTCTTCCGCGCGACCGCCTGCTGGAGGACGGCATTTTCCACCATCATCCCGATGTCCGACCGGGACCCGGCAGGAGTGACCGGGCCGCGCCGGTGACGAGTTCGTGGATGGTATTCTCGCGCTCGGTCAATTCCCGCACCGCCTCGGAGAGACGGGCTGTCAACTGCGCGATGGCCTCGGCCGGGACTGCTGGATCGGGACCTTGCATGCGTGGATCACTAAGGAGGATTTAACCTTTCACGGGACTTGAGCAGTTCAAGGAATTTGCGGGCCGGAGCCGGGGTTCTGCGGAGGCGTCTTCCGCTTTAAAGCACGTCCCCGGGCCCCGCTGCCCTGAGGATACTGAAAGGATGGCCGGGGACAGGAGTGTCGTCTCTCCTTATGGCTGGCGCATGGTGCGGAGCCATGAAACCGGCCTTCACTCCCGCGAGTGCTCCGGTGCGGAGCCGAAGAGGCGGAGTGGCACGCGGATGCCCTCGGCCAGCACGGTGCCGGTGAGCTCGCCCGCCTCTTCCAAGGCATCCACCGGCAGGCCCACGGTGCCGGAGGCGGCATTCGACACCAGCTTGGCCGGTCCAAGCGGCTTGACGCGGACGTTGTCGAAGGGACCGCCCACCTCCATCTCTAACAGATGGCTGAGGGGCTTGGTCACGAGTCCCGGCAGACCGGAGAGCTTGCCGCGCGCGGTGCCGTCCACGCGCTGCTTCTTGAGATTGATTTCGCCCTTCGCGGTCACGTTCAGGCTGCCGCCGGTGGCCTCGAAGCGCGGCACATCGATGACGCCCGGGCTGGCGATGAAGTCCGCCTCGAAGCGGCCGCTACGGGGGCGCTCGATGCCGCCGAGGATTCGGGGAAAGAGCTGCCAGGTTTCATCCAGCAGCGGGACCGAGAAGACCGGCGCATTGTCGAGGCGCATGGAGCCCTTGCCTTGCGCGATCCTATTCCCGAAGTCCACCGAGCCCTGGTAGCGGAAGGAGAGGATGCCCCGGGTATCGCTCTCCTTCCCCGCGACCTCCTTCACCGCGGCGAGCTTGAGTCCTTCCGCTTCGATCACGGCGGCGCGGAGCTTCGCCTCATCGAGCTTGCCGCTCAGCGTGATGCGGCCGCCGAGCATGCCGCCGCCGGCCTCGCGGACTTGCCAGGTGGAGCCATCGTACGAGGCACGGGCGCGCAGTTTTCTAACAGCCACCGTCTCCTCGCCGGTGGCCACGGCAAACTCGCCGCCGTCGATCGCGAGGCTTGCGACCTTCCACGGTGCGTCGCGCGGGATCGAGGGCGTCTCGATGACCGTCGAGGCCGGCGAGG
>CBFGPU010000658.1:0-2454 GCA_965650715.1 uncultured Haloferula sp.
CGAGGAAGACGATGATCAGGATCAGGATAATGATGGTCAGACCGGCATTCCCGGCGAAAAACGCCTTGAAGAGGCCATCCGTACCGCGGCCTTTCCGGCGGAAGGGGTGACCACCTGGGACTTGCGTGGAGGTAGGGGTGTCAGGCATGCGCGACGAACAGAAGCGAACGTGAAGGCCTGTCGTGGAAATGGCAATCCCGGCGGGGCTTCCCCGCGCCGGGATTGCGTGTCGAAATTGTCAGTCGACCCGCTCAGTTCGGCACGAATCCGATCCGCTCGGCGATCTTCTGGCCCTCCGCGCTGGTGGCGAATTCCACGAAGGCCTTCGTCATCGCGTCCGCATTCTCCGGCACATAGAAGTAGCAAGCGCGGCTATAGACGAACTTCTTCGCGTTTGCCGCCACCGGTTCGACTCCGTCGATCTTCACGGGGCTGATACCGCTCGTCTTCGAGTAGGCGAGACCGACATACCCGATGCCGTTCTTATTCTTGGCCACTTCCTGGGCAATTTGCTCGTTTCCTGCCATTTTCTGGGAGGTGGCGGGATAGTCCTTCCCGCCCATGGCAAGGGACTGCCAGTCCTTGTAGGTACCCGAGGCCGTGTTGCGGGTGTAGATGGAGATCGTCCCGGGAGCACCGCCGACCTCACTCCAATCTTTCACCGCGCCAGTGAAGATCTTGGCCACCTGATCCTTCTTGAGTTCCTTGATCTTGTTGGACTTGTTGACGACGACAACGATCATGTCGTGGCAAACGATCACCTCCTTGAGCTTGATCCCCTTGGCGCGGGCGGCCGTGAGTTCCTCTGGCTTCGCCTTGCGGGAAGACATGCCGATGTGAGCGGTGCCGTTGGCAAGCGCGGGGAAAGCGGTCGAGGAACCTTCGGCGGCAATCTCGAACTTCACGCCCGGATTCTTCGACTGGAAGCTCTCGGCAAGCTGCGGGACAAGCTTGGCACCGAGGGTATCCGAGCCCTTGATGCTGATGGTCTGCGCGCCGGCGGTGGCGGCGAGCATGGCTCCCGCGAACAGGCTGGCGGCGGTGAATCGAATGGTATTGCGCATGGTGTGATGATGGATTTCCGCGCCGCAGGCGACGCTCGACGGCATGGATGCCAGCATCGTCACAAAGGTCCACCGGGTCTTTGTGACGGGTTTGTCACGAAACCCGGGCCCATGCCGCGGCGGATGCTATCCTAACCTTTTAAAAATCAATAATCCGAACCTCGGAAATCAATGTGACGGGAGTGTCACACTCGGATTCTGTCACACCACCGTCACATTCGCTGGATTTCCGGCGCCGAGACGCAGGCTATTCCAAGCACTGGCCCGCCTTGTCTTACTACATCCATGAAACACCACACCATCCGTTTGCAGACCCTGGCGCTTGCCTGCGGTTTCTCCACTTTGGCCTACGCCGGCGAACCCCCGGTCGAACCCGCGCCCGCCGAAAGCGGCTCGATGTTCTCGGACTTCGACTTTTGCTCCTGGTTGTCCAGCAAACCCGGCACTGTCAAGCTCCCGGAAAATCCCGTAGTCCAAAGCCTCGCCTTCGATGGCCGCTACCACTGGCAGGCTGCCTACGTGGACGGTGAGGGCACCAACGGGCAGGACTTCAGCGAGGATTACACGGACGTCCGCCGCTTCCGCCTCGGGGCCAAGATCGGCTTTTTCAATTACTTCTCCTACAAGGGGGTGGTGAACCTGGTGGAAGACCAGCGCTTCAACGGCGGCGACCTCGAATACGACTACATCGACTTCGACGAATCCTACTTCACCTTCGACGCGCTCAAGGCCTTCAGCCTGACCGGCCTCGACGCACTGACCTTCAACTACGGCCGCATCAAGTGGCACGGCGGCCTCGAAGCCCGCACCTCCTCGAACGCGCTGCTCACCGTCGAACGCTCGGCGATCTCCAACAAGCTCTACCAGAGCGCGCGCCCCACCGGTCTTTTCGTGAACGCCGTGAAAGGCCCGTGGAACGCGATCGCCGGCATTTACAGCACCGACGAAGGTACCGACGAGTTTGGCGTGGATTCCGGCAACGTCGAAGGCTGGGGTGGCTACAATGACGCTCTTATGTACAACGCGGAGCTGATCTACTCCGCCACCGACGATCTGCGTTTCGGTTGGGAATTTCTCTACAACAACGCCGACGAACGGCTCGCCAACGAGGACTCGCTGCTCGACTACCGCTGGGCGACCACCCTTTCCGCCGAATACGCGATCGGCGCCGGCGGCATCAACGTGGAAGGTTTCCTCGGCGACAACGGCGGCTCTGAGATGCAGGCAAATGCCGCCCGCCGCGGCAACTTCTGGGGCTTCGTGGCGACCCCCTACTACTGGATCGTCCCGGCCAAGCTGCAGGCGGTGGTCCAATACACTTACGCCGGTGCCGAGGAAGCCCAAGGCATCCGCATGAACAGCCGCTACGTCCGCGCCACCAACTATGGCG
>CBFGPU010000659.1:0-2451 GCA_965650715.1 uncultured Haloferula sp.
CTATAGGTCGTCACCTCAAGTATCCCGTCCGCGAAGATGGAGAGATAGCCGCTTTCCTCGGAGCTGAGCTTGTTCGATGGGAATACGGTGCCCTCCTGGGCACGGGAGACGAGGGGAGCGAACGCGAGGAGCAGTAAGATCGCCGTTTTCAGGGTCATATTTTCCGGGGGGTGTCCTCAAACTATGAGGATTGACATTCCTCTAGAGGAAAAAGATGGATACTGCCAACTAAGAATCGGAGGCGAGATTGTAGTTGCCTGGTGTTAGAGTTATCGGCTGGATGGCATCCCGCGACGTGACTCCACCTTCATGCGCTGGACGATGTGGAGGACCAGCACTAGAGCGGCGATCATGCCGACGAGGAGGATCACTGCCAGCAGGCCGCCTGCCTCGGAGCCGTCGAAGGCTCGCGGAGCAAGGAAGAGGGCGACGGCGATTGCGGCGTAAGCGATGCGCCGGCTCGAGGCTCGCCGGGCAAGGTCCGGGCGGTTTGATCCGGTGGCCGCTTCCATCGGGGAGGAAGAAGGAGCCACGGAATACACAGAATACTAGGAAAGAGGATTGGGTGGGATGGGGAGAGGGGCGGAGGCGGAGGGCGCTTGTCCTTTCTGCAGGCGCAGGGGGGCGACGGTGGCTTTGAAAAGCGGGGCTGGACGGTCAGCACCGGATTGATCCGTCCCTTCAAAGACTCAGGGAGTTGCGGGAAATGCTGGCCGATTTTGCGGGTAAGTGGTTAAGATGTAGTGATTTTTCCGCTTTTCCGAAGAGCCGGGGATGTTAAAGGGAGGGGTCGCCGCGAACCCTGCTACTGAATCCTTCCTATCCTCATTCCATGGAAAATGTGACCCACAAGCTGGCAGCCTATCTCGGGGCCGGAATCGGGGCCGGCTGTCTGGCCGGTCAATCGGAAGCTGCGACGATCGTGACCCTTTACGGACCCGGCGCGCAGAACACGACGACCACCCCGGCCACGCCGGCGGGTTTCGACATCGGGTTCGGTAACTATGACGGAAGCCGTTACGTTGCCGACGCCGGTGCCGCGAGGGTAGCCTTCAGCAATGCCGGTGCTTCCTATTTCACCACCGGAGCGGATTTGAATACCTCCGCGGGCTTGAACTGGGGATTTGGAACTTACCTCTATGAAGGAGGCGCGGTGAATGGAGCGATCCTGAATTCGGACCAGAATTTCGCGAACATCAGCTTCAACGGCAATGACGGCGTGTATGAAGGGGTGGGTCAATTCTACCTGACCGGCGATGGCACCGGGTATCTGGTGGCGCTGGCGGTCAACGACGATGGCACGGCCTTGTCGATCTCGGCAGGTGTCGATGCGATCGAGGCGGTGCCCGAGCCATCCGCGCTGGCGTTGCTGGCGTTGGGAGCGGGTGGCCTGATGGTGCGGCGTCGCCGGAAGGCGGCCTGAGCCGCATGGGTTCCGCGCCCGACTGGTGCGAACGCTTTCGCCGGCCCTTTCCTCCGACAGGGTCGGCGCTTTTTATTTCGACGGGTTTCCGATGTCCGCAAGAAAGCGCCTGTTGTTGATCGGTTGGGATTCGGCCGATTGGAAGATCATTCATCCGCTGCTGGATCAGGGGAAGCTGCCCGCGCTGAAGCGGCTGGTGGAGAGCGGGGTCAGCGGGAATCTGGCGACGCTGGAGCCGCAGCTTTCGCCGATGCTATGGACCTCGATCGCGACGGGGAAGATGGCGTATCATCACGGCGTGCACGGGTTCACGGAGGTGGATCCGGTGAGCGGCCGGGTGGTGCCGGTATCCGCGGCGACGCGGTGTTGCAAGACGCTGTGGGAGATGCTCGGCGAGCGGGGGCTGCGGAGCCATGTGGTGGGTTGGTTCGCGACGCAGGGTGAGCGGGACCTGAAGGGCAAGATGGTGTCTAACATGTACGGGCACTTGCGGGGGATCACGCCAGAGCAGGCACCGGAAGAATGGCCCGCGCCGCCTGCCGGGACCTACTGGCCGGAAGATCTGGGGCGCGAGCTGGATGCGCTGCGGGTGAGTCCATTCGAGATGACGGGAGACGACATCCTGCGGGCCTTCGTGCCGCGGGGGCACGAGGTGGATCAGAAGCGGGACCGGCGCTTGCACGAACTCGCGGCGCGACTGGCGGAGGCGTATTCGATCCAATCGGCGGCGACCTGGCTGATGGAGAAGGATCCGGAGTGGGACTTCATGGCGGTGTATTTCCGGGCCATCGATGAGGTCAGCCATGTGTTCATGCCTTATCATCCGCCGCGGATGGAGGGAGTGCCGGAGGGAGATTTCGAGATGTATCGAGGCGTGGTGGAGGGGATCTATCGCGCGCACGACATGATGCTGCAGCGGCTGGTCGGGTTGGCGGGCGAGGAGACGGCGGTGGTGCTGGTTTCTGACCATGGATTTCACAGCGATCACCTGCGACCGAAATTCACGCCGCGGGTGCCTGCGGGGATCA
>CBFGPU010000660.1:0-2450 GCA_965650715.1 uncultured Haloferula sp.
TCAGGATCGCCGGCCAACCGTTGGAGACCCCCTCGCGCACCTTGCTGCCCTCCGGGAAATCCTCGTGGATCACCGTGAGCTGCACCGCGTCGCCCTGGGGCATGGTCCCGGCACCGAGCCGCTCGATCTTGAAGGTCACGGTGGAAGGCGGCTCGCCGCAACTGAGTTCGTCGAAGGTGAAGATCAACTCGCTCTCCGGCACGCTCTTCACGATTTTCCCGTGCCATTCGAGTTCCCCTTGCGGGGAGCGGCTTTCGATCACCTCGCCTTCCTTCCAGCTCGATGTGTTCCGGCGTCCGAACCAGTACTGCCGGATGAAGTCGGGGTTCGTCAGCGCCTCCCACAACTTCGCGGGCGTGCTGCGGATGATCGTCACGTAAACCAACTTCGGATCGTTCATGGCGGGGTAGGGGTGAGTAGGTTTACTTGGCGGCACCCGCGGCGCAGCCCGCCTTGAGTTCCGTCGCTCCGGTCTCCAGCAGCGCCTTGATCCCCTCGACGATCGACGGCCAGCCGTTCGAGACCCGGTCGCGGAGCGCGCTGACCTCGGGGAATTCATCGTGGAGCACCGTGAGCTGTACCGCTTCGGCACTGTGGGGCTCGATCCGGAACGTGACGCGCGACGGCGGCTCGTCGTAGCGGATGTCGATGAAGGAGAAGATCAGTTCCTTTTCGGGCACGCTCTTGAGAATCTTGCCTTGGAAGCCGAGTTCGCCCTCGGCATTGCGGCTCTCGATCGCAGCCCCCTCCTGCCAAGTGGAAATATTCCTGTAGCCGAACCAATACTGCTCGATGAACTCGGGGTTGGTGAGAGCTTCCCACAGCTTGGCGGGAGTGGTGCGGATCTGGGTGACGTAAACGAGGTTTGGAGTGCTCATGGCCGTTCTTGTTGTTCGAGGTTGCGTTTGAGTTCCGCGAGCGCGTCGAGACGCTGCACTTCGAATTTCCCGATCCACCGAACTCCGATCTCGTGGATCGGCACCGGATTGAGGTAGTGCAATTTCTCCCGCCCGCGCCGCACCGTGGCGACGAGATTGGCAGCCTCAAGGATCCCGAGGTGCTTCGTCACCGCCTGGCGCGTCATGTCGAGCCCGTCGCACAGCTCGCCGAGCGTCTGTCCGTTCCGGGCATGGAGCCGGTCCAGCAAGGCCCGCCGGCTTTCATCCGCCAGAGCTTTGAAGACTTCGTCCATCTGCGTGGGAAAATAGGCAACCAAATGGTTGCATGTCAACTGCCCTTTTCGCTCCCCCACTTCCGGACCATCCGCAGCATCGAGCCATCGTTCGTCAGCCCCGCCACCTCGTCCACCGGCACCCACCGCAGGTCGTGCGATTCCTCGCTCACCACATAGTCCGTACTCCCCGTCGCCCGCAGGACGTACCGCACGTCATAGTGGTAGTGCTCCGGCACGCCCTTCCGCTCCGGGATCGGATGGATGTCCAGATCGTAGATGCCCTCGCCGAGCACCTCGAAATCCTCAAGCCCCGACTCTTCCCGCGCTTCCTTCAGCGCCACCGCGAGCACGTCCGCCTCGCCGTCCGCATGCCCGCCGAGCTGCAGCCACGCATCCAGCTTGCGATGATGCGTGAGCAAAACCCGCCCGCCATCCGCATCCACGATCCACGCCGATCCCGTGACATGCCCTTCCGGCAGCGAACGCTCGAAGCAATCCGGACAGCGCTCCACGAAGCCGATGAAGCGCTGCACGGTCCCCGCTTCCTCCGGGTGACGACTCTGGTAATCGGCGAGTTGATCGAGAAGAGGCTGGCGATGCACGGCGGCAGGCTCGCCGATTGCCGCCGGATGGCAAGACCCGTGGCCTTTCGTGGGATCCGGGGAATGAAAAAGCCGCCCCGGTTTCCCGGAGCGGCTTTGAACTTAGCGGAAGTCAGCTGTGGGGCTTACTTCTTCTTCGCGGCCTTCTTGGCTGCCTTCTTCGCAACCTTCTTGGCCACAGGAGCCTTCTTGGCCGGGGCCTTCTTCGCAGCCTTCTTCGCAGCCGGCTTGGCGGCGCTGCCGTCCATGATCGCTGCCTGGGCGGCGGCGAGGCGGGCGACCGGCACGCGGTACGGCGAGCAGGACACGTAGTTCAGGCCGAGCTGGTGGCAGAACTTCACCGAGTCCGGATCACCACCGTGTTCGCCGCAGATGCCGAGCTTGATGTTCGGGCGGGTGCTGCGGCCCTTGGTGACAGCGGTCTCCATGAGCTGGCCCACGCCGGTCGCATCGAGCGTCGCGAAGGGGTTCTTCTTGAAGATCTCCGCCTCGGTGTAGGGCATGAGGAAGGCACCCATGTCGTCGCGGCTGATGCCGAGCGCGGTCTGGGTGAGGTCGTTCGTGCCGAAGCTGAAGAACTCGGCGCCCTTGGCGATCTCGTCGGCGGTGAGGGCACCGCGCGGCACTTCAATCATCGTGCCGACCTGGTACTCGAAGGTGACCTTCTTCTCGGC
>CBFGPU010000661.1:0-2440 GCA_965650715.1 uncultured Haloferula sp.
CGGATGTAGTTTCCCTGCGGAATGAAACGTCCGGCGAGCAAGCGCGCGGCATGGAGACCCAGTTCGCGGTAGCGGGATTCGCCGGTTAGCTTGTGGAGGGCGACCGCGTAGAGCGAGTAGAGGAAGCCGAGGTCGTGCATTGTGTCCGCGGCATGCTCCTGCAGCTTCGCCTGATAGCAGGGCTCCAGGCGGACGGCCTGGTGGAGGAAATGCTCGTCCCCGGTTTCCCGCCAGGCGAGCAAGGCCATGCCGGTGAAGAAGGACGAGGTCCAGTTGCCGATATCCATGAAGCCTTCCTTCCATTCCGGGTAGCGGCCGTTCACGGCGAGCGCCCAGGCCGCGGGACGGTCGGCGAGCGCCTGGATGTTCGTGCGCGTCTTGGCAATGCAAAGGTCGAGGGCACGACGCATCGACTCCCCGGTGGAGGATAGTGCGGCAGCGGGGGGAGTCATGGGAAAGGCAAGCGGGCGTGGCCACGGCGGGTATCGGCAGGAGATTGCCTGCGGAATTTCCCGTCACACCTGCTTTGTTGGTTTCCTTGGAAAATCCGTCATTCCACAGCCCGAATCCCGTCAGCCGGACAGACGGAGGGCCGCCCCGGAGAACCCGACTCCAAGGCGGCCCCTTTGCCCATAGGAAAGCCTCGTCATCGCCGCCTGCGCAGCAGCATCAGCACGCCGATGCCCCCGAGAAAGGTCGGGCAGCGAAGCCCGCGGTGACATTCACACCGACAACCCGCGGGAGGTCGGGAAATGATCTCTCCTGTCATGGTTTCGCAATGAACCCGCCTATCTACATTGGTAGATTGACACCTTTGGCGTTCGCCCCCATCGAATGGAATCAGGCTATTGCCTGACCACTGGAATGGACCCCGAGCCCACCCCGCCCCGCATCAGCATGCGCGAGATCGCCGCACGACTGGGTGTGAGCCATGTCACCGTTTCGATGGCATTGCGCAACAGCCCGCGGGTGTCCGCGGCGATGCGGGAGAAGGTCAAGCAGACCGCCGCGGAGCTCGGCTACCGGCCGGACCCGATGCTCAACGCGCTGGCGGCTTACCGGAACAGCAAGTCGGTATCCGGCATCCATTCGGCGGTCGCCTGGATCAACGCGTGGGTGAAACCGGACGAATTGCGCGGCTACAAGGAATTCGATCTCTACTGGAAAGGAGCGAGCGAGTGTGCGGCGAAGTTCGGCTACCGCTTGGAAGAGTTCCGCCTCGACAAGCAGATGCCGCTGCAGCGGCTGCACCAGATTTTCCAGGCCCGGAACATCCGCGGCATCCTCCTTCCGCCCCACGGCCCGGTACAGCCCGCATGGCAGGACTTCCCGTGGGAGGATTACTCCTTGGTGCGCTTCGGCCGCTCGCTGAAATTCCCGCCCGCGCATCTCGTGACCGCCGACCAACTCACGAACACCTTCATCGCCGTGTGCAAGATGCGGGAGCGGGGGTACCGCCGGATCGGCTTGATCACCTTCCGGACCGATCTCGACCCGCGCGGTCCTCACTTCACCGCAGGCTTCCTGAGTGCGCGCGAGTTGCTCCAGGATGCCGAGTCGCTGCCCATCTTCTGCATCGAGGAACCGGTGACCGAAGAACTGGTCACGCGCTTCCGCGAATGGATGGAAGAAATGAAGCCGGATGCCCTGCTCAGCACGGTGGAGCAGAAAATCCTGCTGCGCGGATCCGGCTACCGCGTGCCGGAGGATATCCCGGTGGCGGTGACGAGCATCCTCGACGGCGGGGCGGACAGCGGGATGGACCAGCACCCGGAGGAGATCGGCCGCGCGGCTTTCCTGCTGCTGAATTCGGAGATCAACGATGGCTCGCGCGGCATTCCGAAGATCTTCCGCCAGATCCTCGTGGAAGGAAGCTGGGTGGACGGCACCAGCCTGCCGGACCGGCGGGAGGGGTGAGCCTTTTCTCCCATGGACGCGCCATTGTCCGGCATCCGACACCGGTAAACGGCAGGGGCGATCATCGTTCCACGGGAATCGGCGGTCTCGCCGCGCGCCGTAGCAGCGCACCCGCGGTGCAGAAGGTGCCGCCGGCGAAGAGGAAGGCCAGGCGGCCGGAAAGCGGATTGGGAATGGCCATGAGGGCCACGATGAAGATCCCGTAAACGAGGCAAAGGGTGCCTAACAAACGGTAAACCGTGGCGCGGACGTCCGGCGTGCCCTGCTTCTCCATCGGCGTGCCGAGATCGTGGAAGAAGTTCTCGATCCGCTGTTTTTCTTCCAGGGGGGCGTCCTCGTAGAAGAAGCCGGTGAAGAAGAACCAGGCGGAGCCGACCACGAAGGTGCCGCCCAGGGTGGTGAGGGCCAGCTTGAGGTAGGTCCGCTCGTCGGCATTGAGGGGCTGCTCCCAGCCGGCGAGCTGCTGGAACCATTCCGGCGTGCAGAACCTCCCGATCACCCAGGCGGCGGCGGCGGCGTAGCC
>CBFGPU010000662.1:0-2439 GCA_965650715.1 uncultured Haloferula sp.
GACCAGAGGGGATTCGCGACGCTGTACGGGATGACACCGGGGGCGGTGGCAAGGGTGGCAAGGTCCGTGAAGACACCGGTCTGCGACAGGAATTGGGGCGGCTCCTGGGAGACGCCGGCGGACACCAGCTTACGGATGGTGCCGCCGGGCTGGTTGGTGCCGTTGACGTTCATCAGGAAGATCTCCCCGCTGGAGTCGGTGCAGAAATTGGCGAGACCCGCCTTGTTGCCGGTCGGGAGGCCCGCGACGATTTCCTGGACAACGGGAGCGCCGCCGTTGGTCGAGAGCGTGGCAGTCCAGATGCGGCCGCGGACGTGGTCGCCGAAGAGGAGCTTGCCGCCGAGCAGGCTATCCCACTTCACGCCGCGGTAGCGCATGCCGCCGATGATGCAGGTGCCGGTGGTACGGTTGTAGTCGTGCGCGGGGCTCTGGCTGATGCCGATGAGCGGAGAGGGAGTGGACCCCGGCCCCGGAATGCTGCCTTCCATGAATCCCCATTGGGCGTTGCTGCCCTTCGGCGCGAGGGTCATCTCCTCGCGGGCCCCCTCGCCGACATCGCCAATCCAGATATCGCCGGTCTCGGCATCATAGTGCATCGTGTGCGGGCTGCGGAGGCCGAGGGAGTGGTATTCCTCGAGGATCGAGCCGCCTTCATCGAGCCAGGGATTATCATTCGGAATGCCGTAGCCCTGGGTATAGCTCTCCGGCCAACCGGCGGGCTTGTTGGTCGGGCTCTGCGGCTGGCGGCGGATGGGGTGCGACTTCGCGGGATCGTTGTCCACGTCGATGCGGAAGACGCCGCTGAAGAGACCCCAGTCGAGGCGCTGGGTACGGCTCAGGGCACCATCGGCACCGGTCAGGCCGCCGCCTTCGCCGCTGTCGCCGCCATCGCCACAGTTGATGTAAAGGAAGCCGTCTTCACCGAAGAACATCGCGCCGCCGTTGTGCCAGCGGCAGCGGTCGTACTGATTCATCAGCACGTATTCGCTGGCGGGATCGAGGGTCCCGCTGGCGGTGAGCCAAGTGAAACGGGAGACGCGCCAGAAGGAATGGTTCGAATCGGCACCGGCGAGAGCCGGCTTGTGGTTGTAGCAGACGTAGGCGTAGTTCGCGTTCGGCGAACCGGCCTGGCCGAACTCGGGATGGAAAACGAGCGAGTAGAAGCCCTGGTCCTCCGAGGATTGGGTATTCGCGACCCACTCGAGCACCTTCGTGACCTGCGCCTGGGTCACCTCGGGATCGTTGGCGAAACGCCAGAGCTGGCCGTTCTTGCCGACCAGCAGGAGGTCGTTCGTACCGGGGACTTCCGTGAGCCAAAGGGGATCGACGAAGGTGAGGTTCGGGAAAGCGTTCTCCGTCTGCCAGCCGGTCGATTGGCCGGGTGCGGCAGTGGGGAAAGTGCCGTTGAAGAAGGCACCGACGGGCTGGGGGGCATCCAAGCCTCCTCCTTGGGCGAAAGCGGTGTGCCAAGGGAGAGACCCGAGAACACATGCCGCGACAAGGGAGGACAACTTCGGCAGGCCCCCGCAAATGGGTTTTGCGGGCAACATCAGCTCCCGCTATATCAACGGATTGCGCGGATTCAATGGAATTCCTGACGATGGATGCCACCCGTTCGGGTGGGTCCAAACTCCCCCTGCCTGCAACCACGGGACTTGGCGGGTCCCGGATGTACCACAATTGCAGGGAGTAAGGCGAAATTGTCACATTTCTCCCGTCACCCGGAGGAGGGAGAAAGCAAATCCCTAGACGGGAGCGGAGGATGGTGCTTTGTGGTAGGCGGGTGTGAAGCGGTCTGCGGCACGCCTCCCCAACTACAATTCGCCATGATCACGCTTCAAGTGAACCGGAAGGAACACGCCGTGGAGGCCGACCCTGCCACGCCGCTGCTATGGGTGCTGAGGGATCTGCTCCATCTCACCGGGACCAAATTCGGATGCGGCATGGCCCAATGCGGGGCCTGCACCGTGCATCTGGACGGTCAGGCCGTCCGCTCCTGCGTGACGCCGGTTTCGCGCGCGGTGGGCAAGCAGGTGACCACCATCGAAGGGCTCTCCGATGGCAACTCGCACCCGCTGCAAAAGGCATGGATCGAGGAGGACGTCCCGCAGTGCGGCTACTGCCAGTCCGGCCAGATCATGTCGGCCGCGGTGCTGCTGAATGAAAAGCCGGATCCCACGGACGAGGACATCGATGCCGCCATGAGCGGGAATCTCTGCCGTTGCGGGACCTACCAGCGCATCCGCTGTGCGATCCACAAGGCGGCGGAGATGGCGAAAGGAGGTGCCAAGTGAGCGCGACGGAACGAATGGGACGGCGCGGATTCCTCAAGAGTGGCGGATTGCTGACCGGCGGGCTGATCGTGGGTTTCACGGTACCGGTTGCCAAGCGGGTGGAAGCCCAGGGTGCTCCGAGCGGCAAGCTGCCTCCACCCAATGC
>CBFGPU010000663.1:0-2437 GCA_965650715.1 uncultured Haloferula sp.
GACGCCGCCAAGGCCCTTCTCGCCTTCGATTGGCCGGGGAACGTGCGCCAGCTCGAAAACGTCCTGGAACGCGCCACCGCCTTCACCGACGAGGAAGTGCTCCATGAGCGTGATCTGGCCCCGCTCCTGGAGTCCCACCGCGAGGCCCCGGCCATCGGATCCGGGCGGCCCATGACACTCCAGGAACTCGAGCGCGACGCCTTCATCCAGACCTACCACCTCAGCGGCGGCAACAAGGCGAAGACCGCGCGGGCCCTGGGAATCTCCGAACGCTCCGTCTACAATCTCCTCGAGCGCCACGGCCTCAAGTGAGGCCGGAGGACCTCAGCGGTCCACCCGTGCCGACCCGCCGCCGACGAGCTTCTTCACCTCGTCCGCGGTGGCCATCGTGGTGTCGCCCGGCGTGGTCATCGCCAGCGCGCCGTGTGCCGCGCCGTATTCCACCGCGAGCTTCGCGTCGTTGAACTCCATGAAACCGTAGGCGAGCCCGCTGGCGAAGGAATCGCCGCCGCCGACGCGGTCGTAGATCTCCAGCTTCGGCCGGTGGGTCGCCTCGTGGAATTCTCCCGCGTGCCAGCAGATCGCACCCCAGTCGTTGATGGTGGCGCTGTGCACGTCGCGCAGGGTGGTGGCGACCACCTGGAAGTTCGGAAACTCCTTCACCGCCTGCTCGATCATGGCCTTGAAGCTGTCCACCTCCAAGCCGGTGATATGCTCGCTCACGCCGGCGACCTCGAAGCCGAGGCTTGCGGTGAAGTCCTCTTCGTTGCCGATCATCACGTCCACATACTTGGCGATCTCGCGGTTCACTTCCCGGGCCTTGGCCTGTCCGCCGATCGACTTCCAGAGGCTGGGGCGGTAGTTGAGGTCATAGGCGACGATGGTGCCGTACTCCTTGGCCTTCTTGCAGGCCTCGATCGTGAGGGCAGCGGTGGTTTCGGAAAGGGCGGCAAAGATCCCGCCGGTGTGGAACCAGCGCGCCCCGTGCTTGCCGAACACGTCGTCCCAATCCACATCGCCGGGCTTCATCTGGCTGGCGGCGGTCAGGCCGCGGTCGGGCGTGCCCTTGGCACCGCGGATGCCGAAGCCCCGCTCGGTGAAGTTCAGTCCGTTGCGGACCTGGCGGCCGATGCCGTCGAAGGGCTTCCACTGGATGAAGCGGGTGTCCACTCCGCCCTGGAGGATGAAGTCTTCGATCAGCCGCCCCACGTCGTTCTCGGCGAAGGCGGTCACCACTGCGGCCCGCTTGCCGAAGCAGCGGCGCAGCCCGCGCGCGACGTTGTATTCGCCGCCGCCTTCCCATGCCTGGAACTGGCGCGTGGTGCGCACCCGCCCGTCGCCGGGATCCAGGCGGAGCATGATTTCGCCCAGCGAAATGATATCAAATTGGCAGGATGCGGTGCTACGAAGGGTCAGTGACATGGGATGGGTCTTGAGGGTGGGAAAGGAGATTTATTCGGCAGAGGGAATCACTCCGTTGGCGCAGGCGATCGGGCCGTTTCCGGACAGGAAATTCAGCAGGTTGTCGAGCGACTTCTTCGCCTGCCGGGGAACGCTTTCGAACGTGCGCGAGCCGATGTGCGCGGTGACGATCACCTTGGGGTGGGCCAGCAGTGGATGATCGGCGGGCGGGGGTTCTTCCTCCATCACGTCGGTGCCGTATCCGGCCAGCCTGCCAGAGTTCAAGGCTTCGAGGATGGAGGCGGAATCGGCGAGTTCGCCGCGGCCGGTGTTCACCACATAAGAGCCTTCGGGCATCAAGGCCAGGCGCTCGCGGTTGATCAGGTGATGGGTGTCTTTGGTGAGTTTGGTGTGCGGGCTGACGATATCCACGGCGGCGAAGAGCGACTCCACCGTGTCGTGACGGGTCACCCCGTATTGTGCAGCCACGTCCTCCGGCCAGAAGTTGCCGAATCCGTGGATTTCCATATCGAAGCCATGCGCCCGTCGCGCCATTTCCTGACCGATGCGTCCCATCCCGATCAGCCCGATCCGCTTGCGCCACAGCTCGTGGCCGGTGATCCGGAGCCACTTGCCTTGACGCGTCGCATTCACCGTTTCGACCAGGTTTTTCTGCATTGCCAGGAGCAGGCAGAAGGTGTGCTCCGCCACGGTGGTGTGGTTCACCCCGGGCGTGTAGAGGACGGGAATGCCGAGTTCCTTCGTCGCGGCCACATCGATCTTGTCCAGCCCGATGCCATATTTGGAGATCACCTTCAGGCGCGGCAGGCTTTTCTCGATCACGGCGCGGGTGATCGCGTCGTCGCCGCAGAGGAAGGCGTCGAATTCACCGGCCAACTCGAGCATCCGGGCCTCGGAGAGCGGCCCGCGCTCCCGGGTGATTTCTAAACCTTGGCTATCAAGCTGGGCGTGGTGGGGTCCAGGGGTGTCCTGAAAGCTGCAGGTGGTAAGAAGAACGCGCGTGGCCATGGTGGTG
>CBFGPU010000664.1:0-2435 GCA_965650715.1 uncultured Haloferula sp.
GGCGCGATGATTGTCCTTGTCGAGGAAGGCGTAGAAGTCTTCGTCGGCATCGGGGATGCCGTCGCCATCGGTATCCTCGCTGTAGTAAACCTTGGCACCATCGTGATAGCTACCGTATTGGCCGGCCCAGAAGCCGCCGTCCCAGCCGCCGTCCTCGAAATACACGTAACGCACGCCGGGGCCGTAGTCGCTGAAGACGTGCTCGTACTTGGTCCAGCCGCTGGGCGCGGTGACGCGGGCTGTATCCGCTCCGACATTGAAGCTTGCGAGGACCTCCTGGGCGGCACCGCGCAACTCCACCTTGATGTAGAAGTTGTCGGGGGTGGTACCGTTGCCAGCGTAGCAGGAGATGTATTCCTCAACCTTGAGATCGGGGGCTGCATCGAGCTCCGCGGCGGTCGCCCCTGTCGCGATCAGGTCGATGGTCTGCGAGCGCTTGCAAGGATTCGGGGAGTAGGAAGTGGCAAAGTAGCCGGGGAGCACGTCGGCACCGCCTGTGGTAAAACGTCCCCAGCCGGTGCTGGCCGCTGGTGGCCCGGCCATGATGGTCCATCCGGAATCGGGTGCTGCCATCCCCGACGGATTGGCGAGCAGGTTGCCGGGAGGGAGGGCGGCCCTTGTGGCAGGGGCGCAAAGGAGCGCGACGACGAACAGACACAGTGTTTTTCCCCATGAGGGCACCCGTCGGAAGGAAGGGGGATCAGAGGGAAGAGGTGTTAGATTCATGGTTCATTGTGGGAGTTTTTGTTCTCCTGCAATGAGCAAGCCCGGTGCCACGGCATGAAATCGACAGCTGCGCAACCGGGTCTCCGGCATGCGGCCAGGGGCGGCCCGATTAGGAATTTTCAGAATTTGATTTTCATCCAGACTAAACGCGAAACGTCGGATCGACGTGATCAGGGCTCCGAATCATGCATAGGGAAACGGAAACACATCTGTCACTTTTATTCCGTTTATTGAGAATAAAGTGCCTTATGTTCAGAAATTTATATTGAATTCTTCCAGGAGTTGGAGATCCGGAAGATGGAAAGACGGCAAGGTCCATCCGGATGCTAAGGATTTCCTCGCAATCATGTTTGCCCCTATCGGCATGCTAAGGATGCGGGGGACTACGGCGCGATCTCGGGACCGTCCTTACCTCTCAGCGGATTGGTTCGCACCGTCCTGCCATCGAAGCATACGCGATCCTTGGAAGTTGCGCTGAAATGATCGGTGCTCAGCCACTGCGCGCCGCTCGAGAACGCCTTGTCGCGCATTGTGGGGTCCGGCTTGCCGGTATCCGCACGGGTTCTCACGAGAAACCCGCTCTTCACCAGGCGGAGGATGGTTTCCTGTTCTCTAACCGGATCGTTGCACTTGAACCATGCGGCGGCCGGATGGGTGTCTTCCGGTGCGCTGGCGAAGATCAGGCGGCCTTCCAAGGACGGGTTGCCTTCGAGGTAGCGGCTGCGGATCTCGTCCGTGTTGTCCAAGGCGAAGAGGAATTTGCCGCGCAGCGAGTCGAGCGCGGGCCAGCCCTTTTTCTTCACCGCATCCCGCAGGGTGGCTTCGCTGCCACGGACATCGTCGGGCCGTAGGATCCGGTCGGGAGGAATCGCCGTGAGGATCTCCTGTTCCAGTTCCATCAAACGCTCGCGGCTGAAGGGCTCGGGCTTGGTTGGCAGAGGCGGCTGGGGCCGATCCTTGCACTCGAGCAGGATCATCACGGGCAGGTGGCGGGGATTCTTGTCCGACCACACGAGCATTTCCCCGAGCGCTTTCGCGAGCGTCGGCACCGTGGTCGAGTAGTCCATGTCCGGGACGTGGAGGATCTTGAAGCCGGGCTTGGAAAGTTCGCCGCCGGTATTGAAGGCCAGCTTGGCTCCCGAAAGGCGGGCGAGCTTCAGGCCGAGAGGTTCGGCGAAGAGACCGCCCTTGGTGTCCGCGAAGATGTCCAATTCGAACTGCCGGATGCCCATCTCCAGTTGTTCGGCGAGCGGTGGGTGGGTGTAGTTCCATGATTCCGCCCAAGCGGCGTTGAGGCTGCGGATTTTCTCCAGCAGGGCGGGGGGCGGAGCGACGTGGTAGGAATTGTGGCTGCCGATGGCCTGGATCTGGTTCAGCCGGAGTTCCTCCGCGGAGGCGGCGGCGAGCGAGGTTAGCAGAAGAGCGATGGCGGGGCGCATTGATGCAGGTTAGAGGTTCATTCCCGGGTCCGCCAGCGGTGATCTGCTACATTCGCGGAAGAATCCTGATCGCTCCCCGTATTTTTACATGCAAATTTAAGCCGCGCGCCTTGCCCCGCGAATCCTTGATATCCATGCTCCGTTTCATGAGCCGCCCTTGGTGCCATCTGGCAGTTGCCGCGATGGCGATACTTCCCCCCGCCGCTGCCGCACCGTTTTTCGATCCCACGGTGCCGGTCTATGGTTCGCCGGTGGATGGCGGGGGGGCGG
>CBFGPU010000665.1:0-2433 GCA_965650715.1 uncultured Haloferula sp.
TCTCGACGGAGGAACTGCTCGAAGCCCGCTACGCGAAGTTCCGGGCTTTCGGCGAGTGGGACGGGAAATAGGCGCGGCTCAGAGGCCTGCCGCCCAGAGGCTGGCGTGGATCTTGAAATCCACGAGGTAGCCCTCGGCTTCCTTGGCCTTGAGCCAGGCCCGCAGGCCGGAGCGGGGGACGAGGTGGACCTTGATGTCCTCGTGCTCGGTGCCGCCGCCATCGGTCTCTTTCACGAGATCCGTGGCGTGGAAAAGGTGGGTCAACTCCGGGGTCATCCCGGCCGAAGTGGGGGTGGCGATGAGCAACTCAATCTTGCCAGCTCGATAGCCGGTCTCCTCCAACAGCTCCCGCGCGGCGGTGGCGGCGAGGGCTTCGCCGCGGAATTCCTCCTCGTCGCCCACCAGTCCGGCGGGGACCTCGATCACCTTCCGCTGTACCGGAACCCGGAATTGCTCGACCAGGACCACCTCGTCATCGGGGGTCGTGGCGAGGATGCCCACGCAGGCATCGGCATTCGGCCGTTTCACGAAATCCCAGTGGCCGATCCGGTAAAGGCCCAGCCAGCGGGTTTCAAACAAGGTTTCCGGTTCGATCATTGGCATGAAGAATGGTTGGCTGACGGGCGTATCAGGGGCACTGTTCCCCCGCAAACGATGTCGCGACACGATTTCCAGATTCCCGTCACCTTCAAGCACCGCGTTTGCTTCACCCGCGATGCGTTCGGCGCGGGCAATACCTTGTTAGGCGAAATCCTTACCGAAGGGGAGGGTCGCCGGGTCCTCGTGGCTCTGGAAGAGAGCGTGGCGAAGGCCTGGCCCGAGCTGGCCCGGAAGATCGAGGGCTACTTCGCGGATCTCGGCTTCGACTGGCGCGGCGTGCATATTCTTCCCGGCGGTGAAGCGGTGAAGCGCGACGACGGATTGGTCCGGCGCGTGTGGGAGACCATCGACCGCGAGCACATCGACCGGCATTCCTATCTGCTGGTGATCGGCGGCGGTGCCTTCCTCGATGCGGTCGGCTACGCGGCGGCGACCGCGCATCGCGGCGTGCGGCTGGTGCGTTTTCCGACGACCACCTTGTCCCAGGACGACAGCGGGGTGGGGGTGAAGTGCGCGATCAACGGCTTCGGCAAGAAGAACTGGATCGGTGCCTTCGCCGTGCCCTTCGCGGTGATCAACGACTTTGCCTTCCTGCAGAGCCAGGATGAGGAGACCCGCAGGGCGGGGCTGATCGAGGCGGTAAAGGTGTCGCTGGTGAAAGACGGCGAGTTCTTCCGCTGGATCGAGGCGAACGTCGAAAAGCTGGAGGTGTTGGAGCCGGCCGCCTTGGAGGAGTGCGTGGAGCGGAGCGCGCTCCTGCATGCCCGGCATATCGCGCAGGGTGGCGATCCCTTCGAAACCGGGAGCAGCCGTCCGCTCGATTTCGGCCACTGGTCGGCGCACAAGCTGGAGCAACTTAGCGGATTCACCCTGAGCCATGCCCATGCGGTGGCGATCGGGGCGGCGCTGGACACCCTTTATTCGGCCCGCTGCGGTCTGCTGCGGGATTGCGTGGCGGAGCGGGTGATCGATGTGATCTCGGGATTGAAGCTGCCGCTCTGGCACACAGCGCTCGATCTGCGCGATGCCGCCGGCCGCCGTTTGGTTCACGCCGGTTTGGAAGAATTCCGCGAGCATCTGGGCGGTGAACTCACCGTGCTGCTTTTGCGGGACGCGGGGATCGGGCAGGATGTGCATGCCCTTGATGAAGGACTTGTGGATGCTTGCCTCGATACCCTGCGCGACCGGCAGGCCGTGCTCGATGCGTCACGGCCGGTGATCGGGAAGGAGTAAGGTTTTGGAATGGGACGGCGATCCGAGGGTGCCGACATGCCCCTGCACGACTTCGCTTGCCCCAGGCTGTCTTCCTTGTCACCCCGTCGGGACTCTGGAGCAAGTCGTGGAAGGCTGCTGTTAGTCCTCGGCCCGCGAGAGGGGAGTCAGGCCGCGCCGGGCGAGCTGGGCGTCGACCTCGGTGGACTCCGCTTCGTCGAGGTAGACGGTGAACTTCTCTTCGTCGAATTCGATCTCGTGCATCCCGTCGCCGTTGCCGTCGCCGAAGGCGCCGATGAGAGACTTCATATCCTTGATCTCCTTGCCGTTGACCTTGGTCACGATCAGGTCGCGGAGCGACTCGTAGCCGACGGTGGCGGGGGTGGCGATGACCCCGGCCAGCACGACGATCCGGCGGCCGCGGGACTCGTACTTCTGGGGATTCTCATAAACGTCCAAGAGATTCAGCGGCGCGCGGGACATCCACTCTTCGCCGTAGGTCTCGAGGTAGGGGCGGGTGAGCTCCTGGAAGACCATGCCGCCCTTCACGAGATAGGAGGGCCCTTTGCCGAAGGTGTAGGCGGGCACCAGTTGGTCCTTCTCATCGCGACGGTCGAGCAC
>CBFGPU010000666.1:0-2426 GCA_965650715.1 uncultured Haloferula sp.
ACCGATCCGGCGCCTGGCGTGGTGAAGTCGGGATGGTTCAAGGCGCTCGCCCCCTTGCCTCCGACGCCTCCGTCGCTGTCGGGCTCAAACCTGAATGACTTCATCGCCAATCACGCGCGGTACGAAGGCGCTTCCGCCGCGGCCTACTCTCCGGAGTTCCAGTCCTTCCTCACCTACATGGGCGGGGACGTGTTCTATCCGAAGATGTTCGGCCCGGGGCGCTGGACGAACTCGATGCTGAACATCACCGCGAGCTACTCCGGCGCCGCCGGCTCCAGCGGTGGGAACACGTGGTACAACAAGGGCTTCTGGGATTCCGATGTCGGCCAGCGCGTGCCGGTGCTGATTCATGAATACATGCACCACATGGACAATGGCAGCGGCCTGTCGAACTTCTACAACGCCGAGCAGGCGGACCCGGCCAAGCGATGGGATGGCAGCGGCTACGCGAATGTCTCGCCCGCCGAGTACATCGCCTCCGGCTTCCAGTGGATTGTTCAGAACCCGACCGGGCGTCAGACGGTCTTTGAGAACCACCCGGCGTTCTACCTCCACATGGTGAACACCTTCATTCCACAATTCTACACCCCTTGGTGAATCTTCGTGGCCGCGACGGACTTTTGCCGTCGCGGCCTCTCCAGCCGAAACCCATGATTCCAAGCTCTCTCAAGAAGCCCGTGCTTCTCGGCTCCATCCTTTTGATCGGAGTTGTCGGCTCCTATCGCAGGATGAATTCCGCCAAGGATGGACCGTCTGCGGATTCGGGAAGCGGCTCCCACACAGGGGAGCGACGCGATCCCCGCGTCTCGCAGGATCTGGAGGACGCCGCGGTGGAGGAGTCCCTCGCGGATCTCCGACTTCTAACAGGCAAGGGCAACGCGGTGGATTTCCAGGACCTGCAGCAAGCGATTCAATCCCTGGTCCGGAAGGATCCTCAGGCCGCCGCGGATTTCGCGGGTTCACTGACCGGGGGACCCATCCGGGAGATAGCACTTCACCGCGTCGCCCAGGCTTGGGCCGGACGCGACCCCGAAGCGGCTGCACGATGGGCGGGTGCCATCCGCAATCAGGAAGAACGGGGCGCTCTCCTCAACGGCATCTTCTGCGAGGTCGCCCAGGGCGATCCGGCCAAAGCCGTTCAGATGTCGGAGACCCATGACATGCTGTCCTTCTCTCCCGGAATGACCGGCAATCTGATCCAGCAGTGGGCGGCGCGCGACTACGATTCCGCGCTGCTCTGGGCCGGAGGGCGGCCATCGGGTTCCCAGCGCGACGAGATGTTCCTTCGTCTCGCCCTGGTGCGTGTCGGGAACTCGCCGGAGGAGGCTGCGCGTATGGTTTCGGAGTGCATTGACTCCGGCGACGTTCAGGAGGAAGCCGCGATCACGATCGTTTCACGATGGGCGGCGGTCGATCCGGCAGCGGCGAAGGCATGGGCGAACACCTTTGAAGCCGGCGACTTCCGCGAGCGGGCCCTGAACGAGATCGCCTTGGTCGCCCGTTCGCTTTCTCCCGGCAATTGAGGGACCGGGCACGGGGTGCCGCGGTGTGCGTCCAAAGCGGGAGCCTTCCCGCATCCGCCGAATGCGCCAGCCGTAGGGAGCGACGACACTCTTGTCGTCGGGGGCGGAGGGCCCAAAGGGGGACAGGAGTGTCCCCCTCCTTAGCGCTTCCGCCGGATGCGGAACCTTATCGTTCCTCCGGACGGTTACTTCTGCACGCGCACTTCCTTGATCAGGAAATCCGCGCCGGACCCGGAAGCATCGGTGCGGAAGTTCCAGCCCCAGCCGCCGGCGAAGTTGGCATCGCTGACTTTCCAGGTGTGCTCGTGCCACTGGTCGCCTTCGGGAATGGTCCACCATTCGCCCGTGCCCTTGTAGCCCGTGACGGACTCGTAGGTGAGGTTCATGCCCGCGGATTGGCCGGTGGGGAGACGCTTCGCGACGACGGTGATCCCGAGCACTTTCGTGCCGAAGGGCGCGAAGGTGGGATCGACGCGGAAGTACGCGTATTGGCCCTCTCCGCCTTGGGAAACCTTCGCGCGCCGGCAGGTGGAGGTGAGGTCGTTCACCACGGCGGTGGTGTCGGGATTCTTTTGCTCGATGCCCTTGTTGTCGTTGGTAGCGCCGAGCTTGCAGGAAACGGTGGTGGATTTCGCGAAATCCTCGCCCCAGGGGAAAGGTTTGGAAGCGTTGGCCTTCGCGAGGGCGACCAGATCGGGAGGGATACCGAAAATGAAGGAAGGCGCGCGGGTGAGCGGGACTTTCCTTTCGCCGAGCTGCACCGTGCGATCGGTGTCCGCCCATGCAACGAGACGGTGTTCCTTGCCGTTCGTAAAGACGAAGCCGAATGAGCCTTCGAGATCGAGCCAGCCGGTGTATCCCGGCTCGGGTGCCGGCTGCCAGGCCACGGGCCGGATCGCCACC
>CBFGPU010000667.1:0-2424 GCA_965650715.1 uncultured Haloferula sp.
GCACGATCCGGCCAACCGTTACAGCGCCAGCGACACGATTCGCCACCAGGCGGCTCAAGGCGACCACTGCTTCTTGCGGCGACTCGCGCCCGCTTTCCCATAACCCGTGGTGAACGTGCTGCCCCCAAAGGGACCGATAGTAGGGGTCCAGTTCGTCGTAGTGGGATGCGACGGCTTCACCCGTCGTGGCCGCGGAGATCATGCGGCGGAGAGCCTAGCATGAATCGCGCGGGCCGCCCGGGAAATCCCGCCCGGGCCGGCCGATACGGCTCGCCCTTGCCCGGGGAATGGGTTGAAGGCGGACCGGGAGCGCGGCTTTCCCGGGCAGCATGAAGCACGGACGCCCGCCGCGGTGAAATAGCTCCCCGGCAATGCTCAATTTTTCCTGACATCTCCGCCGAATTGGTTAAGATGTCCGAATTAATTGATGAAGGTCCGTCCGATCTTGATCCCTTCCGGAAGCGTGCTGGCGGCGACCGCATTCGTCGCCGTGATGGAGCGGCCCGCCGCGCTTGCGATCCAATCGATCGTCGACCGTTTCGGCACCCGGGTGGTGGAGGAAGAGCTCGCGATGGATTGCATGTGCTGCGCCAGTCACCGCCGCGCCCGGATGGTGAGTTGGAAGATTGCGGGCGAGCAAGGATTCCGCACGCTGGGTACATCGGATACGGCCTCGCTCTTCATGGCGGATTTCCCCGGATTCACCTGCCAACATTACTGGGTGCCGGCAAGCGGCGAGCCGCCGTCGTCCGTCGTCTGCGGTCCGGATTGGGGATTCGCGCGGACTTATTCGGAGAACGAACTCATCCGCGAGCGGGTGAGGGAGGAGTTATCCCTTGGCAGGATTTCCCGCGAATCCGTGATCGAGCGGGTCGGAGGCGAATGGATGAACCGGTATTCGGGCGAGCAAGCGATCCTCGACGAGATCGAATTCGGCAAGCAGGCCGCGACCATGGAGCCGCTCGTCACCGGCTTGCCGGGGCGCTGATCCCCCTTATTCCAGCGGATCCCACTTTTTGCCGGCGATGACCTTCGAGAGCAGCCAGCACGCGATTACCACCACGCAGGCCTCCGCGATCAGGAAGCGACCGAACATCCCGTAATTCCGCGCAAGTAGGGCGATCCCGGGGATAACCAGCGACCCGACCATCAGCAGCATCATGATCCCGCCGCGGGCTGCGGACTTCGCTTCCTCGGTGGGTTTGGAGAGCGGTACCGTTTTCTCGATCGTTCCGGGTATCAGCGCGAAGGCAGGCATGGCGAGCAAGCCGGGAAACAGCAGTTCGGCCTTTGCGAGGCCACCCGGAGCCAGGCAGACTCCGATCAGGATGATCGTCACCGCCGGCAGCGCGAGCAGGAATAATACCGCCCTCGTGGCTCCCTGAATGAAGGGCCCCGGGCCTTCCACCGGAGCCAGCCGGTAGAGATCCGCCGCCTGCCAATGCTGCGAGAATTGGACGAGATTCATCGCCATCATCGGAAGGAGGCCGAGATAGCCCCCGCCCAGGGCGATGCCCCATCCTTCGTCCTTCCGGGACATGCCTTGGATCAGGAAAACCATCGGCATCACCAGCACCGGGGCCAAGCCCGGATACAGCCGCAGCTTCATGTCGCGATCACGGAAGAGATACGCCGCGGTGAGCCGGAAGGACGCGCGTGTCACGGGGTCCCGCAGCAGCCAGCCCAGCAAAGGCCCGTCCATCAGCCGGTCGAGCAGCCGCCGGCCTTCCGTTGCACGGGCCTTGCGCGGCCGGCTTTCGGCCAGCGTTTGGAGTCCTTCCTCATAGACGTGCGCCATCCGCCCGAAGGCCAGAGCCAGCACCGCGGCGGTGATCAGCACCCCGGCACCCGCCATCGCCAGCGCGGGCCCCGACGCCCGTCCGAGCAGGGCTTCATCGAGCGCCGCGAACCACGCGGGCGGCAGCAGGAACAGCCACGACTTCCCTGCGAGCGGGTCGATCGCGCCTCTCATGCCCGTCATCAACTGCGGCACGAGCTGGCTGCCCGCGACCATCGCCACCGCCAGCAGTACCTGGGCCGTGGTCATCAGGTTGTCGAGCCGTTCGCGCCCCAGCCAGCGCAGGCAGAGCTGGTAGAGCAGTACGACACTCCCCGTACAAAACAGCGCCGAAAGGCAGGTGGACAGTAAATGTACCGGTGCGAACCACGCGGATCCCTTGTCGGAAACCGATCCGCCGATCATCCCCGCGATATTGAAAGTGCAGGTGATCCACAGCGAGACCCTCACCAGCACGGCCACCTTCGCCCACAGCAGCGTGCGGGAATCGACGGGCCGGTGCAGCAGAATTTCCGCCTCGTCCTTGTTGAAGAGGATCTCGCCCGCCGAGGCCGCGATGAACATCCCCAGAAACAACAGCGACATCCCGTGCAGGTAGAAGGACAGCACGAAGGAGCTCTCCATCG
>CBFGPU010000668.1:0-2412 GCA_965650715.1 uncultured Haloferula sp.
AAGACAGGGAAGGTTCAGGCGTGTCATGCGGGGTAGGCCGTCTTAGGACGGCTGCAGGCTCGATTTTACCGAAGCGAGCTGCTCGCTGATGCGCCGATCATCTGAGAAATCGAGGAGGAGGTCGCAGGCCGCCCGGATATCGTTCCGCCAAGACCGTGAGAGCGATGAGCCCAAGGACGAGAAGTTCGACTCCCAAATCAAGCATTCGTCGGACAGTACCACGCCACCCTTGTTCGTAATGCGAATCGGTTCCGTGGAATCGTGCAGAAGGTGCATTTCCGCCGGAAACCAACTGCAGTCATTCAGGTACATTTGCCGCACGTTGTATCTGAGGCAGGCGGCGAGCGATTGGATGACCGACAAGAGATCGTTCTTTGTTGACCAATTGCGGTTGACCAGAATCGACGTTACAAGAACTCCCAGGTCTTGATGCCGCTCCTTGGCAAGCTCGAGATCGAAATTGGGTCCTGCGATGAATCGATGGCCGTTCTTCGCAAGGCAATCAATGCAGACTGTACGAGTAATGCTCATCTTTACCAGGGATCTTCTAAAGCGGGTCGAGAATGGCGGCGTGGCCACCCATATATCCTTCCATGTTGAACTGTCAATCGGCCGCCCGGTTCCAGGTGGCGGTTGGAGGATGCTCCCGTGGGCGACGGGGCTGAAAAGCCCGATGTGACCGCGCATGCCGAGGCTAGGGGATTTCTGTAATTCGCGACCGGTTCGCCCCGGGAGCTGTAAACGATTTCTCCGGGGCGATCCGGGCGGCGGTTCAATTCGGGATTTCGCGCACGGCGGCCGTCCCCTTCCAGCAGGAAGGACCATCGGGTGAAATGTGAAAGAATTTCCACCGAACCACGGCATTTGCATGTAACACCGGCATGCTTGGCGAAACTGCTTCATGTCGGCCTGCCGATCCCCTGCCGCCGCGCGGGAAACATTCGCTATTTCCATCAAGATTCTTCCATGCGCCGCCTGCTCCTCTGCTTCGTCTTCCTTCTGCCCCTCGGGGCGCAGGAAACCCGCAAGAACGTCCTGCTGATCTGCGTGGACGACCTCAAGCCGGTGCTGGGGTGCTACGGTGACACGCTGGCGAAAACGCCGAATCTGGACAAGCTGGCCGCACGCGGGATGCGTTTCAATCGCGCCTACTGCAACCAGGCGGTGTGCGCGGCCTCGCGGAACAACCTTCTCTTGGGATCGCGTTCCACCTCGATCGGGATTTACGACTTGTCCGTGAATTTCCGCAGGGCGGTGCCGGACGCGGTGACGCTGCCGCAGCGCTTCATGAAGCAGGGTTACCATGCGGAGGCGGTGGGCAAGATCCTGCACACCGGCCATGGCAATACCGACGATGCCGCCTCGTGGAGCGTGCCGACGGAGACCTTCAAGGTGGTCGAGTACCTCAAGCCGGAGAACAGCGGCGGCGGCAAGCTCACGCGGGAGGAGGCGTTCTTCAGCAACAAGGAGCTCGGCCGTATCAACCAGCTCCCGCGGGGTGCGGCCTGGGAGGTGGCCGATGTGCCGGACAATGCGTATTCGGATGGGAAGATCGCCGACGAGAGCATCGTGCGTCTGCGCGCGGCGAAGGAACGGAAGCAACCGTTCTTCCTCGCTGTCGGTTTCGTGAAGCCGCACCTGCCATTCACCGCGCCGAAGAAGTACTGGGACATGCACGATCCCGGGGCTTTCTCCCTGGCGAAGCTCACCCGGCCACCGGAAGGGGCGCCCCCGTATGCCGGGAAGCGCGGGGGGGAAATCTCGAACTACACGCCCGTGCCGCCGAACGGGAAGACCGACGACAAGCTCTCCCGCGAGTTGATCCACGGCTACTATGCCGCGACCAGCTACATGGATGCCCAGCTCGGCCGCGTGATCGAAGAGCTGGAGCGGCTCGATCTTGCCGGCGAGACGATCATCGTCCTGTGGGGCGATCATGGCTGGCACCTGGGCGACCACGGGATCTGGACCAAGCACACGAACTATGAGGAGGCGAACCGCATCCCCTTGTTCGTGATCGCGCCCGGGGTGGCGAAGCCGGGAACGACCGGCGGATTCGCGGAAACCGTGGACATCTATCCGACGCTGGTGGAACTCGCCGGCCTGCCGGAGGCGGAGGTGCCCCAACCGATGGACGGAAAGAGCCTGGTGCCCGCCTTGAAGGACCCCGCGGTGCAGGTACGCGAACACGCCACTCATTGCTACCCCCGCGGTGAAGGGCGCCTGGGACGCGCGATCCGCACGGAGCGCTACCGCATGGTCGAGTGGAAGAAGTTCGGGGAACCGGCCGACAAGGCGGACATCGAGCTCTACGACTACGAGGCGGAGCTTCCCGAGGCGAGGAACCTTGCGGCGGAAAAGCCGGAGGTGGTGAAGAAGTTGAGAGCGCTGCTGGAGAAGCAACGCGAGGCG
>CBFGPU010000669.1:0-2412 GCA_965650715.1 uncultured Haloferula sp.
GCGTGAAGGACAAGACCGCGATGCTCGACAAGCTCAGCATCGGCGACACCGTGAAGGTCTCCTTCGACATCCGCGGCAGCGAATACAAGGAGCGTTTCTACGTGAACCTGAACGCGTGGAAGCTCACCAAGTCCGGCGGTCCTGTCGGCGATGACGAGCCCCCGCGCGGGCACTCCTCGCTCGATGCGAGCTTCGACAACGAGCCGGACATGTCCGACGACGTGCCGTTTTAGAGTAGCCGACCGCTCCGCTGTCGGAGAGGAATCCGCAAGGCTCCGGCGCGGACGAAGCTAGCAGCAATACCGTTTTCTGAAACAGCCCGGTTTGTCACTGCCAGACACATGCTCTGATGCAAGGTTTCCAACAGGGTAGGACCCAACTGAGCAGGATCGTGGCCTACTCTGGAAGCCACGTCGCCACCCTCAGGATGAAGTCGCCCCTGTTAAGACAAGACTTTTCGGGGTTCTCCGCGATGTAAGCCCGAAGACGCTCAAGTTGCTTCCTGTGTCTCACAATATGATCGAAGGTCTCCCGTTGCCATAGTTTGCCGGTGAGTCCCTCCCGCTGATTGATGAGCCTCGCGGAATATGCCTTCCACGACTTCATGATCTTCGGGAGAGCATACACATCCCCTATCACCACAAGGGCGTGGACGTGATTCGGCATAATGACGTAGTCTCCAAGGGCATAGCGGTCGCCGTCGAAATGCTGCATGGCTTCCGCAACGATCAACGCATTCTCCGACTTGCGGAGAAGGCAACTGCCGAAGCCCCGGTCCATTTCTTCCTCGAAGGATCTGCCAAAAAGCACCACGTATTCGCGGCGCTGTTCGGATGAGAGCCTCTCAAACCAACCTTCCGATTTTGAGGAATGACCTCTGGCATTAAGCCATTCTTCGCGAGAGCGATGCCATCTATCAAGCACGTCTTCAGGTAGGGAATCTTGAAGACGGAACGTAATGAAATGCGTGGAGAACGGTTGGCTCCAGTGAGGCAACGAACCACGGGTCCGATCTACGGCCTGCAGTTCGTCCAAGGGAGTGAAGCGCAGTTCGAGAGGCTTCGACTCCCCGGAGGACCGGGTCTCCCCCTCTCCGACAGCAGAGCGGTCGGCTACTCTCAAAGCCAGCTTCCTCACGCCGTCCAAGGCGGACTGGCTGGTCGCCAACTTGAAATCCTTGCGGTTGCGGGGATGGATCTGCTTCACGGCGACGGTAGGCTGGCATTTCGCCGCCCACGCGATCCACACGGTTCCCACGGGCTTCTCGGGCGTGCCGCCATCGGGGCCGGCGATACCCGTAACTGCCACGGCGATGTCCGCACCGCTCACGCGCAAGGCTCCTTCCGCCATTGCCCGCGCGACGGGTTCGCTCACCGCCCCGTGCTCGTCGAGCATCTCCTGCGGCACGTCTAACAGATCGCGCTTCGCCTCGTTCGCATAGGTGACGAAGCCATGCGTGAAAACCGCGCTGCTGCCCGGAACGTCCGTGATACGGTTTGATATGAGCCCCCCGGTGCAGCTCTCCGCGGTCGCGAGCTTGAGACCTCTTGCCGCGAGCAGCTTCACCACCGTCGCTTCGAGACTGGAGCCATCCGCGGAGAAGATCTGCTTCGCGAAGTGATCCATCGCGATCCGACGTCCGGCGGCAACGGCACTTTCATCGCCGATGAGCCGCAGGTCCACTTCCCCGATCCGGGCGCAGTAGCCGACCTCGAGGCCGGGGACCTCCGCGAGCTTGGCATCGATCTCCTGCTGGAGGTCGCTCTCCCCCACCCCGGCAATCTTCAGTTCCAACATGCCCGGCGGCTTCGCCAGCCCCGCAAGGGCGATCAGACGCGGTGCGACCTCCTGCCGGAACATCGGATAAAGCTCGCGCGGCGGTCCCGGGAGCAGGAAGACGGCGCAGTTGGCCGCACCATTCAAGCGCGGCGGCACGTAGATGCCGGGCGCGGTGCCGTTGGCATTCGGCAGCACGTCCGCTCCGACCAACACCTGAGCCTGCTTGCGGTTGGCCTCTGCCATCACCTTGTTGCGCACGGCGAAAAACGCCTCCAGGGAGCGCATCGCGGCTTCATCTTCGATCAATTCGACACCGAGCACTTCCGCCGCACACTCGCGGGTAAGGTCATCACTTGTCGGGCCGAGCCCGCCGGTCACGATCACGGCATCGGCGCGGGAAACACACTCGCGCAGCGCTTGGGTGATCGCATCGCCATCCGGCACCGTGGTCAGGCGCTGGATGCGAAAGCCGAGTTTGAACAGCTCCTCGCCGAACCACTTGCCGTGGGTGTTGAGCGTGGTCCCGAGCAGCAGCTCGGTGCCGGTGTTGAGGATCTCGATGCGCACTGCAAAAGACAGTCACAGACCCGAAAAAAGCGCGACCCCTATTCGGAGCCGCGCTTTGGAAAATTC
>CBFGPU010000670.1:0-2411 GCA_965650715.1 uncultured Haloferula sp.
GGTGGCGGTGATTTTCCCGCCGGGGGAAGGCTGAGAGGGGGAAGTTTGCTAGTTTTCAGTTTTCAGTTTTCAGTTTTCAGGGGGAGAGGGGCAAGGAGGCGCGGATTACACGGATTTCGCGGATTTTACGGATTCCCGAGCGGGAGAGGCCGTGGATGGGTGCGAAGGAATCGAAGGCGGTTGGCCATGGATTCCAAAGCGGGCTCTTCCGCTCCGTGCAGACTGCTTGCCTTTATCTCCGCGGGGTGAGAGATAAGAGGATCATGAAAGCCGGGTTCATCGATCTGCTGCTGGATAGTATTGGCTGGGTCTTGCTGAAGGCGGCCGTCTTCGCGCTGGCGATTTTCGCGGGAGTGGGGATCGGGGTCCTGGCGTTGATGGCCGGGACGAGCCTGGGCGGGGGTGGATTCGGGTTTGATGCGGGGATGCCGATCCAAGAGGGGCTGATGTATGTGCTGGCGATGCTGCCGCAGGTGGCATTCGTGTTCTGGGCGGGGATGTGGTTCGTGCGCTCGGAGAATGTGGAGGCGAGGCACTGGACGATCATCGCGGGCTTGCAGGCGTATCTGCTGACGGGGTGTCTGATGACGGCGATGCCGGGCGGGATTTTTCCGAGGATCGTGGCCCTCGCGGTGACGACGGGGCTGATGATCGTGCTGAGCCGTGGCGTGCGGAAGTACGGGAATTTCCAATACCGGCGCGGCTTGGATCACTTCGATCTGCTGATGTCGGAGAACGTGGCGCGGCGGGCGGAGCTGAAGGAGAAATTCGGGACGGTGAGTTCGAGCGCGGAGGATCTGGGGATTTCGTAGGGCGCGTGCGATGAAGATCGATTTCGCGGATGCGTTTGCGAGCGGGGTAGCGAGTGCCTTCCTGAGCCTGCTGGTTTTCCTCGGCGGGATCTGGACAGGCGTGACGACCGGGGCCATCGCGTTGGGCGCGGCGGATCTGGCGGGCGACGGAAGCTTGGATGACACCGAGCTCGATAATTTCTTCACCGATCCACAGATGGTGCTCTTAGTCTGGGTCCTGCCCGGGGTGCTGTGCCTCGCGGCGGCGCTATTCCGATTCGGGCGGATCGACGGGAGCGGGGTGATCCGCTGGGGGATTCTGGTGGCGGCGGTATCCGGCGGGATCGTATGGGGCTACGTGAAGGAGATCGACAGCGGCTGGGTGCCTGTGGCGGCGGGGTGGACGGCTTGGGTCGTGCTGGTCGGGATGATCGGCACCGGGCTGTGGTTCCTGCGCTATTGGCAGATCAACCGCTGGGCGGCGGAGCTGACGATACTGAAGGCGGAGAATGCGGTGCGGCGGACGGAGATGGAGATGGAGGCCGGGGGGCTGCCCGAGAGCTTGCAAGACGACGGGCCGTCCCTGTGAAGAGACGGCCCGTGCGGGGAAGGCTGGTGGGGAAGATGCCGGGTTTTGGCGGGTTTTTCCCTTTAGAGCATTTTAAATAAAACTGTAGCCACAAGAGGCAAACCAACCGCGGGCGTCCTTGGCTGTTACCTTGTCCAGCGCCGTCGCTATCGCATCGTCGAGTTCATCCACCGTGCGCGCTTCCGATTTGCGCAGGCTCGCCTTGAGCTTGCTCCACATCTTCTCGATCGGGTTGAGGTCGGGCGAATAGGGCGGCAGGAACCGTGCCTCGGCCCCGGCCTTGGCAATGAGTTCAAGCGTCGTGGCATTCTTGTGCGGCGCGAGGTTGTCCATGATCACGATGTCGCCTTTCTTCAGCGACGGGCAGAGAACCGCTTCAACATAGGTCCGGAAGACCTCCGTGTCGGTGGCCCCGCCGATGGTCATGCACGCCGTGGTCCCGTCCAGGCGGATCGAGGAGATCATGGTGGTGGTCCGCCAATGGCCGCCAGGAGCGGCGGCATGTACCCGGCGGCCGCGCTGCGCCCGCCCGCGCAGACGGGTCATGTTGGTCTTGGCCCCGCTTTCGTCGATGAAGACGAGACGCGCCGGGTCCAATCCTCGCTGGAGCCGGCGCCACTTCCTGCGGGCCTTCAGGACATCGGCGCGGTCCTGCTCGCAGGCGCGGAGCGTCTTTTTTTATATGTGAGGTCCATGGATGCCAGGGCGTAGTGAATCGCAGGCAAGGTGCAGGATAGACCCGTGGCATCGCGCAGTTCTTCGAGGGTCATGTCCGGCTTGTTGGCCAAGTGCTCCTTCATGGCGTTCCTGTGGGATTCCAGGATGAGGGGTTTGCGGCCGCTGAGATGATGGCGCGGCGCGATGTCGCCGGAGTGGCGGCGTTGCTGGATGAGCTTCTTGACCATGCCCAGCGAGACCCGGTAGCGGCTTGCGATCTGTTCGCGGGTGCCTTCGCCACGGTCGTAGGAAGCCAGAATCCGTTCTCGCAAATCCATGGAAAGTGCGGCCATGACGGACCCTACCACGGCGGG
>CBFGPU010000671.1:0-2408 GCA_965650715.1 uncultured Haloferula sp.
CATCGAGCTCTCCTCCATGCGGAAGGTCATCGCCTCCCGCCTCCTCACCTCCAAGCAGACCATCCCGCACTTCTACCTCCACGTGGAAGCGGATGCCGCCCCGCTCATGGCATTGCGCAAGCAGATCAACGCGCAGGCCGAGCTCACCCACGGCAACAAGTACTCCGTGAACGATTTCGTGCTGAAAGCCGTCATCAACGCGACCGTCGCCGTGCCGGCCGTGAATGCCTCCTTCGCCGGCGACCACATCGTCAGCTTCAAGCATGTCGGCCTCGCCGTCGCCATCGCGGTCGAAGACGGCCTCGTCACCCCGGTGATCCAACAGGCCGAAACCAAATCCGTCCTGCAGATTTCGAAAGAGGTCAAGGACATGGCCGCACGCGCCAAGGAGAAGAAGCTCAAGCCCAGCGAATTCGACGGCGGCACCATCACCGTCTCGAATCTCGGCGCCTGGGGCATCGAGAGCTTCGACGCCATCGTCAACCCGCCGCAGGCCCTCATCCTCTCCGTCGGTGCCGCCATCGAGAAGCCCGTCGTCAAGAACGGCCAGATCGTTCCCGGCCTCCGCATCAACCTGGGCGTGAGCTGCGACCACCGTGTCGTGGACGGTGCCGTGGCCGCCAGCTTCCTCGCGGAAGTGAAGAAGCTCATCGAGCAACCCGCCCTCATGCTCGTCTGAGCCTCCGCCTAACCAGTTTCCCAAGGCGTGCCATCCCTGCGGTGGCACGCCTTTTTCATTCAAGCAGGGATCCGGTCTCCGAGCGATTCACCTGAACTTCTTCACATGCTCTAAGAAGAGATCTTTTTGAAACGAAACGAACCCTTCATCTTAAGGATGTGAACAAACCCCGGAATTCCCGGTTCCACCGCTCCATGAAAGGGATTCCACGCCCGCAAAACCCTGCGAAGAACCCCACGGCAGTTGGCCACAAGCACGGCTGACGCATCCCCCTTTTGGAATTGCACGCGCCGAATTCCCGAACTGTTCACACCCCGCTAACAGAGCCCCGTCCGATTTCACTCCCGGAGTGTCCGGCGCGATTCGCAGGGGTTCACCTGGCAGGACTTTTACTACGCCATTGTCGCAAAACTCCTCAAGGATCCCGGAGGGATCACAGCATGGTAGCCGGTGGTATCGCTTCGCTCAACCACCGGTGCGATGACGGCGCGGTTCCCGATCCCGAAGGCATCGCAGCGATATCCGACTCCTTGATGAAGATTCACTCCCCCAGCTTCCCGCGGCACCATGAAAGGGCCATCAGCGAGTAGCCGGTGCCGTAAGGCTGGTGGTAATCGTAAAGCGGATAATCCCACCACGAACCATCCTTCTCCTGACGGAAGAGGATCAGCCTCGCCAATTTCTCGGCATGCTTTTTCTGATCCGCGGCGGGAAGAAATTCCGCCGACTCCGTGAAGTAGAAGATCCCGTAGTAATAAAAATACCCGGAGATCTGGAAGTGCGTCTCGTGCGGTACCGGTCGCTTGCGGCCGATGCTGAGGAATCCCTCCCGCTCGATGAAACGGTCGGCCCAACCGTTGATCACGTCGTCCGTCACCTTCGTCTCGCCGAAGGCCCGCAGCGTTGCATTGCATGCCTGGCTCCGCGCGAGCGAACCTGCCGGCCGGTTGATCGGAATCCGCGGGCGATAGATGTGGTTGTGGGAATAGACGTAAGAGAAGTCCGGCGTCCGCTGCCGCTCCACGCTCGCCACGGAGGCCTTCACGATACGGTCGTCCAGCTTGATTCCCATCACATCCCGCGCCTCGCGCATCGCCAGAAGTACGGTGGCCGTCGTAAAACACGTCGTGATGCCGGTCGGCTTTTGCGTCGTGAGGTCGTCGTAGATATCGAGGTAACCCCAGCCGCCGTTCAGGTCCATGTAGCGGTTCGCCAAGTCGCATTGGTCCTGCGCCAGCCGTTTCCACTTCTCCTTCGAGGCATCATCCTTCGCGATTCGATAGAGGCGCGTCAGCGCGCGCATGCCGTAGGCGTGACCCCACGCATTGTAAGTCGTCGTTTGATCGGCGCGGCGGAGCTTGGGCAGCTCGGTCTCCATCCACGCGCCACCCTTGGCAATCGCGGCAAGCGTCTCCGGCCGCGTGTCGCCGCTATCGATCAAGCCCGACAACGCGAGCCCGCTCGCTCCGGCGCGGAACGCGTGATGCGCACCCGGTAGCGGCGCGTAAATGTTCAAGCCCTTCGTCCGGGTCGCGCCGCCCCAGGAGCCGTTTTCGTTTTGATCCGCGATGAGAAAATCCACGCCGCGCCGCACGGCCGTCGCCATGGTGGAAGCATTCACCTCCGCCTCGGGCTTCTCCTGCGCCTCCGCACAAGCGGTGAACAGCACGACAACGGCGAGGATCCTTTGCACGGCTTCAGTCGGGAATGATGACCACCTGTCCTGCCT
>CBFGPU010000672.1:0-2405 GCA_965650715.1 uncultured Haloferula sp.
AAAATCCACGATTTACTTCTCCCCCATCGTCATTTTTCAACTTCAATGCTAACCTCTTCCCCGCATGTGGCGGTACATCGAACCGTCCCCCCAGCCATGAATGCATCGCGCGCCCTCTGCTCCATCGCGATCCTGCTTTTCGCGGCGTGCGCCGCGCCGGTGTCCTACGAGGTGATCAAGGGCCCGCTACCACAGGGGCGATTCGTGGAATCGCCGCTGTCGGATGCGATGAGGGAGCTGGAGGCGGGCAAGGCGGCGAAGGATCCGGTGGTGGCAAGCGGGCATTTCATCGAGAGCGCGAGGCTGGCCGGAACCAATGCACTGGCTGGCGAGCCGGGCGGGGTGGCGCTCTACAACCACGCCGTGGCGCGGCTGGTGGAAACGCTGGAATCGGCGGACTCGCTGCCATGGGGGAGGACGATGACCGCGGGCAGCGGTGCCGGTGCCGTCATGCTGCGGGGCAAGCTCGAGCCGGGAGCGCCCGAGGTGGCGCGGAGGTATATCACCGCGGATAGTCTCAACTTCAAAGGCAAGTATGCGCAGCGCGCCACGCGGCCGGGCGTGGGTGCGCCACTGGTGGCGATCTGGCCGGAGGACCATAAATTCCGGCTGACCTATGATTCGCCGCGCTTGCACGCACCCCTGACGGCGATCCTGCGGTTCGAAGGAAACCGGTCGGCGACGCTCGAGCTGCACGACCCCTTCGAGGAAGAGCGGATCTCCATCGCGGGCCGGAACCCGGCGCTGGCGGCGGATTTCAGCGCACCGGTATCGATGTCCATCGCAGTGGCCCGGCCGGACAAACTGGGATTGATCCGATTGCTGAATCCGCAGAAGTATTCGGATACGGCCCGCTTGGTGAGGCTGCAGAAGTACGATAAGGATCGTATCCCGGTGCTCTTCGTCCACGGCTTGCAGGACACACCGGTGACGTGGATGCCGATGTACCTCAGCCTGGTGAACGATCCGGAGATCCGGGATCGCTTCCAGTTCTGGGTCTTCAGCTATCCGAGCGGATACCCGTATCCCTACTCCGCTTCCCTGCTCAGGAAGGAGCTCGACGGGGTGAAGCGGGTGTTTCCGGATCACAAGGATATCGTGATCGTCGGGCACAGCATGGGAAGCCTGGTCAGCCGGTTGATGGTGACGGATGCCGGGGACAAGATCTGGCTGCGCACCTTCGGGCAGCCGCCGGAAAAGACGAAGATCCAGGGTGCGAGCAGACAACTGCTGCTGGATGCGCTGGTATTCCACCATCGGAAGGAGATTCGCCGGGCGATTTTCATCTCGGCCCCGCACCGCGGCTCGGGGCTGGCATCGAACTGGATCGGGCGACTGGGATCGCGGCTTGTGAGGGTGCCCGGTTTCATGGCGGACGCGCGCGACGCGATATCCTCGATCATGGTTGCCGACCGGGCCTCGATGGTCTTGGAGCGGGCACCGAACAGCATCGACACCCTGTCTCCGGACAACCGCTTCGTGAAGCAGGTCAGCAACATGCCGATCGCACCGGGGGTGATCTACCATTCGATCGTCGGCGACCGGGGCAGAGGCGACACTCCGGACTCGAGCGACGGGGTGGTGCCCTACTGGAGCTCGCATCTCGAGGGTGCGGCATCCGAGAAGATCGTGCCTTCCCATCACAGCGCGCACCAGAACCCCGAAGCGATCGAGGAGGTGAGGCGGATCCTGAATCTGCATTTGAAAGCCCGGCGGTAGCCGGGATTCCCCGTCCGCGGCGGGAAGTGCGGCGGGCCAGCCGACCGAGTGACAAGGCGCGGGCCGCGTTTTACTGACGGAACTGGTTCATTGACACGGCTTTTCCGGTCGCTAGCCTCGCGCGTCCGCGCCCGGGGGCACGGTATCCTTTCGCCGTCCCCACGCGCCTTTCGCAAGTCAACCCACTCCAAGCAAACAAGAGATGGCTACCGTGAAGAAGTCCGCCAAAAAGGCGGCCAAAAAAGCGCCCTCCGCCAAGGGCATCAAGTACGTTTACACCTGGGGCAACGGCAAAGCCGACGGCAACGGGTCGATGAAGGCCCTCCTCGGCGGCAAAGGCGCGAACCTCGCGGAAATGACCCGAATCGGTCTGCCGGTGCCTCCGGGATTCACCGTCACGACGGAGGTTTGCACCTACTTCTACGCGCACAAGAAGACCTATCCGTCCACCCTGCAGGGCCAGATGGAAGCCGGCGTGAAGAACATGGAGAAGATCATGGGCTGCAAGTTCGGCGACGCGAAGGGCATGCCGCTCCTCGTGGCCGTGCGCTCCGGTGCCCGCGACTCGATGCCGGGCATGATGGACACGATCCTCAACCTCGGCCTCAACGACGACACCGTGAAGTCGCTGGCCGCCGCCACGAAGAACGAGCGCTTTGCCTGGGACTGCTACCGCCGTTTCATCC
>CBFGPU010000673.1:0-2397 GCA_965650715.1 uncultured Haloferula sp.
GCGGAACCGGAGCGGGAGACGGGGAAGATCCTGCGGGAGACGGAGGATCTGGTGCTGGCCAAGGGCGGGATCGTGGCGCGGCTGGCGGGGATCTACGGGCCGGGGCGGAGCGTGATTTTGAAGAAGTTCCTGAGCGGGGAGGCGGTGATCGAGGAGGACGGACGGAGATACGTGAACCAGATCCACCGGGATGATGCGGCGGCGGCGGTGCTGAGGCTGGTGGAGGCGGGGAGGTCCGGGATTTACAATGTTTGCGATTCGCGGCCGATGAGCCAGAGGGAATGCCACGAGGGGCTTAGCAGGATCTTCGGGAGGCCCCTGCCGCCGAGCGGGCCGCGGGATCCGGACAGGAAGCGGGGGTGGACGCACAAGCGGGTGAGCAACGGGAAGTTATTGGAGGCGGGTTGGGTGCCGGTGTTCCCTTCGTTCCTGGATGCGGTGGAAGCGGTGGCGGCGAGCTTGGGGGAGCCGGGGTGACCGGTTTTGCCAAATGCACGCAGAGGAAGAGGATGTGGGGCCAGGATGGATGGGATGAGAATAGAGTCGTGAGGTCGGGGGGGGATTTTGGTTTCAACCGCGAAAGGTCGCGAAACAGACGCGAAATCTGAAAGGCAGGTGGGGACCAGGGAGGATGGGAGGGCGGGCTGCAAGGAGATGCGGCTGCGATCTGCGCCGAACCCATCCATTTGACCGAGCCGCTGAATTTCAGGGTGTGGGTCCTTCCCGTTTCCGCCGGTTGCGGTTGAAATCCCTCAGCGGATCTGACGGAGAGCCGAGATGTGCGGACCACCGGGGATCTTGCAACATCCGACTACCCGCTTGGGTATTTGACTGGAAGGACGGTGCCGAGCAGGATCCACGGTCCGGCTCGGGGGAAGGACCAAGTAGTCCCCGAGGCCGGTTTTTGAACCCGTGCGCTCCCGACCTGGCGCAACCCATCAACCCATGAAAGTAATGAATCCCTTCGTCAGGGTCTCCCTGACGCGTGCCGCCATGCTCACTGTCATCGCCACGGCGCAAGCCGCGGAACAGACGGTGGATACGGCCACCACCAATATCAATGTCGCGACCGGCGACAGTGTCTGGTTCGACTCGGCCAATACGAATGCGGCGATCGGATTGAGCACGATCAACGGTGCGACCCCGGCAACGGCTCCCCTGCCCGGCTGGGCGCACACGCGCTGGAGCTTCCTGAAGTACGACGGGGCGAGCGTGGTGGAGATCCCGAACGCGGAGAAAGTGCTGGGAACGGCGAACGTGACGACGGCCACGGCGACTTCCGTTTACTACGACAACGCGGCGCTGACGAACCTGAACGCGAGCCAGTCGATCGGCAATGTCGAGACGACCCGGGATTTCGTGATCGCGAACGGCTCGACCCTCGATGTGGCGATGGGAGGATTCCTTTTCCACAATAACAGCCACTGGCTGAAGAACGGGACAGGCGGAGGCTTCCTGACTTCATCCTCCGGCCAACTGACGGTGGTGGCGAACGGGGGTTCGACCGACTACCAGATCAACGGGGTGGTGGTGACGGATTTCGACGGGACGACGCCGCTGGCGCTGGTGAAGACGGGCCCGGATCACCTGAACCTGAGCTCGGTGGCAAACACCTACACGGGCGGCACCTGGATCAACAACGGGCGCTTGCGGGCCTCGAACGTGGCGTCCTACGGGGCATCGAGTGGCGTGGTGCACGTGACCGGCGCGAACTCGCAGGCCTGCCTGGCGGTGGCCGGCACGTACGGCCAGTCCTTCGAGATCGAAGGTCTGGGATGGAGCGAAGGCGCGGACAAGCGCGGTGCGATCCGCTTCGAGGGTGCCGGCACCATCGGCGGCTCGGTGACTCTAACAGGGGCCTCGCGGATGGTGGTGAACAACAGCGTGACGGGTGCGATCAACGGCACGCTGAACGGCAGCGCCGCGCTGGAGATCGGATACCCCGGCGGGACGGGCTTCGCGGGCACGCTGAACTTGAACGGTTCCGGCACCGGCATGACCGGTCCGGTGACGGTGACGCAGGGTCGCCTGAACGTGAACAACGGCTTGAACGCACCGGTGACGGTGGAGGCGGGCGCGACGCTCGGCGGCGAGAGCACGATCACGGGGAACGTGACGGCGGCGGCGACCTCGAGCATCGCGGTGGACGCAGCGACGGCGGCCGTGCTCGATGTGGCGGGGACGGTGGACATTTCCGCCGGGACGGTGAACCTGCCTGTGACCGCGGTTCCGGCGAGCCCGGCGACGAGCTTCACGGCTTTCACCTACGACACGCTGACGGGACCGGCGACGAACCTCGCGGTGAGCGGGCTTCGCGGCGGGACGGCGACGGATGACACGGCGAACTCGCAGGTGGTGGTGAACTTCACGCCGGGGACGATCACGTGGACCGGTGGC